>NZ_VSZV01000336.1:0-69259 GCF_008919455.1 Rhizobium sp. PEPV16 | reverse complement strand
TCATGCGCCGTTAATAAGACCCTATGACGCAGGCAAAATCGCCAGCTGCCACAAACGGCTTTACACTTTCTTGATCGGCGGCGGCTAAAGTTCGGGTATCGAAACGAACCGCTAACCACAATGAACGCTGTGCAGCCGATCTCCCACGCATCCTCCGCGATCGACGCTCCCAGGGGCGGGCTGCCCGCTCCCAGGAGCGGACTGCGCGACTTGCTGACGCGTCTCTGGCCAACCGTCATCGCCTATAGCGTCATCCTTGCCGCCGCTATCCTCATCACCAAGCTTTCCGGCGCCACCGATTACGTCGGCCCCGACAATGATGACGGAATGCGCCTCGTCGAGGTTCGCGATTTTCTGGCCGGGCAGGGCTGGTTCGATCTGATGCAATATCGTCTCGGCCTCGACGGCGGCACGCTGATGCATTGGTCGCGGCTGATCGATATGCCGATCGCCTCGCTAATCTGGTTCTTCGGCCTGTTTGCGCCCCGCGAGACGGCCGAAGCGCTGGCGCTCGCCGCCTGGCCGGTATCGCTCATCCTGCCCGCCATGCTCGCCATGGCGGTCGCCGGCCGGCGCATCGGCGGGGTTGCCGCCATGCATATCAGTCTCGGCTTGACCGGTCTTGCGATCTACACCGGAAACCGTTTCGCGCCGGGCGCCATCGATCATCACAATGCGCAGCTGGCGCTGGTCGCGACGATGATCGCGATGCTGCTGGATCCAGAGCGTCGCGCCTGGAGTTACGCGGTCGCCGGCATCGCGGCAGCCGTTGCCATCGCCATCGGCGCCGAGACGACCCCCTTCGTCGCCGCCGTCTGCCTGACCATCGCCCTGCTCTGGGCATGGGAGGGCGAAAATTTCGCCGCCGCCGCGAGGGCCTTCGGGCTGGCGCTGGCGATTGCGATCAGCATCCTCTTCTTCGCAACAGTGCCGCCCCGGCTTTATTCGATGGTCACCTGCGACAATCTCTCGCTCGGCTATTATAGCCTGGCGGCGATCGGCGGCGGGTTGCTGTTGTTTTCAGCGGTCTTTGCCAGCCGCTTGCGCCGGCCCTTGCGCTTTGCCGCGCTCGCCGTCGTCGGCGCCGGCGTTCTCGGTTCGGCGATCGTGATTGCACCGCAATGCCTGAGCGATCCGCTGGCCGGTCTCGACCCGATGCTGGTCGAGCTCTGGCTGAGAAATGTTTCGGAAGCGCAGTCGATTTTCGCTCTCGGACGCACAGATCCTTTCTCGATCGGTGCCTTCTATGCGGCCGGCCTGTTCGGCATCGCCGTCTGCATCTTCCGCGTCGTTCAGCGTGACCGCGTGCAAATCCATCTGGTCCTGCTCTTCCTGCTGATGACGAGCTGGGCTATCGCGCTGGTCCAGGTGCGCGGTTCGACGTTCTCGAACCTGATCTCGATCCTGCCGCTTGCTCTGCTGATCATCGATATCAGGCGCATCTCCAACAGCGACACCGAGAATGTCGCCGCCGCCTTCATCTATATCGTCACCGTGCTCGCAAGTGCTCCGGCCGCCTGGGCCGTCGGCGGCGGATTTGTCTCGCTGCAGATGCAGAATGCTGCGCAGAAGAAGGCGGCAGAGCCGGCAAAGAAGATCTCCTGCACATCGCAAGCGGCGCTGGCGCCGCTCGCCGGGCTACCGGCCGGACTGGTCTCGGCGCCGTCGGAAATGGGCGTCCCCATCCTCCGCTTCACGGCGAACCGGGTTCTCTCCGCGCCTTATCATCGCAATCAGGGCGGCATGCTGACGGAGCTGCATATCGGCATGGCCAAGCCCGAGGAGGCGGAAGCCTTCCTGAAGGGGACCGGCGTGACGGTGCTTGCCTTCTGCCCCGGCGACCTGCAGACTCGCGAGATCACCAAACTGAAGCCGGATGGGCTCTATGCTGAGCTCGGCAAGGGCAATATCCCGCTCTATCTGGAACCGCTTTTGAAGGCGGCGGACGTGGGCGTTCAGTTCTTTCGCTATCGGCCGACGACGAATTGACGCCGGCGATCTTCAGGACGGAATAAAGCAAGCGCGGGAAGCCGATCTGAAAGATCGCGACGCGCTCATCAGTTTGAAAGGCGCATGGCGCGGCGAAGGCGCTGATTGGCATAGAGCCCGAGCACGAAGAGCATGAGGCCGCCATTATAGCCGAGCACGGCATAGACGAATGCGAGAATAGACACCGGCCCGGGCGAGGTTATCGCCGCCAACGCGAATGTCATTCCGATCAGCGCGGCGACCAGCGCGATCACGCCAGCCGAACGCGTCTGCCCGGCGCTGACGCCCAATGCTGCTGCTGTGAGAATAATCATTTCAGCACCTTCCCAGAGAGAACGAGGGGAAGCATAGGAAGCGCCAACTAACAAAGATTTACCGGCGATCTTCGCCGAAAAGCCTTTGTATTGCGGTGGTTAGCAATCCCTTTCGGGTAAAACGCATATTCTAACTATCCGTTCCGCACCAAAACATATTTACGCGATTTTGTTGTTTGTCGACCTGGCTGCAACGCATGCATGTGCGGGACATGAGCGCGCTTGATGCAATGGCGACGAGCCCTCCCACAACGATTCAACGGCTGGGAAAACCGATCCCAAAGCCCGTGCCACCCTTCCTGTTTCCAGCGGATGGACATAGAAAGAGGGGATGAGCAACGTCTTCGACGGCGATTCGCCGACCAACCTTGCCGAATATTCGGTTTCGGAGCTTTCCGGCTCGATCAAGCGCACCGTCGAAACCGCCTTCGACCAGGTTCGCGTGCGTGGCGAAATCTCCGGCTATCGCGGGCCGCACTCCTCGGGCCATGCCTATTTCGCGCTGAAGGACGATCGCGCCCGCATCGACGCCGTCATCTGGAAGGGCACCTTCTCACGGCTGAAGTTCCGCCCGGAAGAGGGCATGGAGGTCATCGCTACCGGCAAGGTCACTACCTTTCCGGGTTCCTCGAAATATCAGATCGTCATCGAGACGCTGGAGCCGGCCGGCGCCGGCGCGCTGATGGCGCTGATCGAAGAGCGCAAGCGCAAGCTCGGTGCCGAGGGCCTGTTCGATGCGACCCACAAGAAGCGGCTGCCCTTCATGCCCAGCGTGATCGGCGTCGTCACCTCGCCGACCGGCGCCGTGATCCGCGATATCCTTCACCGCATCTCCGATCGCTTTCCCGTGCATGTCCTCGTCTGGCCGGTGAAGGTGCAGGGCGAGGGCTCCGGCGAGGAGGTGGCAAACGCCATCCGCGGCTTCAACGCGCTGGAACCTTCAGGCGCCATCCCGCGCCCGGATGTGCTGATCGTCGCGCGCGGCGGCGGCAGCCTGGAAGACCTCTGGAGCTTCAACGACGAAATCGTCGTGCGTGCTGCGGCCGAAAGCCGGATACCGCTGATCTCGGCTGTCGGCCATGAGACCGACTGGACGCTAATCGACTATGCCGCCGATGTCCGCGCGCCGACGCCGACGGGGGCCGCGGAAATGGCGGTGCCCGTCAAGGCGGAGCTGGAGGCGCAGGCCGCCGCTCTTGCGGCACGCCTGCAGGGCTGCATGAACCGGCAGATGGATCAGCGCCGCCAGTCGGTGCGTGCTCTGATGCGGGCATTGCCGTCGCTCGATCAGCTTCTCGCCTTGCCGCGCCGCCGTTTCGACGAGGCGGCAACCGGCCTCGGCCGCGGGCTGGAGCTCAACACTATCAACAAGCGCCGCGGCTTCGAGCGTGTCGCCGCGCATCTGCGTCCTGATGTGCTGTCCAATCGCATCGCCGAGCGCCGCCAGACGCTGAACGAGCGCATGGCCCGGGCCGAGCGCATGGTCGAACGGCTGATCGACCGCTCGAAATCACGCGTCGACCGCGCCGAAGCCATCCTCGCCTCGCTGCCAGCCCGGCTGAAGACCCAGACCGACCGCGGTCGCGACCGCCTCGGCAATCTTTCGCGCCATGCCGATACGGCGGTCCGCCACCAGCTGACCCGCGCCCGCGCCGAGCTTTCCGCGCAGGACCGCGTGCTGCAATCGCTCTCCTATAAGAATGTGCTGAAGCGCGGTTACGCCGTCATTCGCGATGAGGATAACAATCCGGTCTCACAGGCTGCTCAACTCTCTGCCGGCATGGGCATCGCCATCGAATTCGCCGACGGCCGTGTCGGCGCGATGACCACGGAAGGCGGCACACCGCCGGCCGGTGCCAAGAAACGCAGCGTAAGGCCCGCAGACCCGTCGAAGCAGGGAAGCCTGTTCTGACAATGCGGATCCTGCTGGTGCTTGCCCATCCGTTGGAGGACAGTTTCGCCGCCGCTGTGGCGCGCACGGCTTGCGAAGCACTGGAAGCCTCCGGCCATGTTGTCGATCTACTCGATCTCTACGCCGAGAATTTCGATCCGCGCCTTTCGAAGGCTGAGCGCGGCGGCTATTTCGACATTCCCTACGATACGTCAGCCGTTGCCGATATCGTTGCCCGTCTGAAGGCTGCCGATGGCCTGATCCTCGTCTTTCCGCAATGGTGGTTCAATTTCCCCGCCATCCTCAAGGGTTTCTTCGATCGTGTTTTCGCCCCCGGTGTTGCCTTCAGCCATGACGCCGCCGGCGGCCGTATCGTGCCGCAGCTGACCCATATCAGGCTGCTCTATGCGCTGACGACGACAGGCTCACCCTGGTGGCTGGTGCGTCTCTATATGGGCGATCCGGTGCGTCGGCTCCTGAAGCGCGGCATCGCCGCCTTCTGCTCGAAGCGATTGAATTTCCGTATGCTCAGCCTGCACGACATGGACCGGGCCACCGATGCAAAGCGCAGGGCGCATCTCGATCGCGTGCGCAAGCTGCTATCGGCAATCCGCTAGGCGCTATTCGAAGTCCGCAAGAAACTTACGCAGCAGCCTGTCGAGTTCCGCCTTGTCGGCCGCGCTCAGATTTTTCGACAGCCGGTGCTGATTGACGACATGCGCATCGACGGCGGTCTCCACCGTCGCAAGCCCTTTTTCCGTCAGCGCGATGAGCACGCTCCTGCGATCCTCCGGATTGAGGATACGTTCGACGTAGCCCGCCTTCTCCAACTGGTCGATGCGGTTCGTCATCGTGCCCGAGCTGACCATGGTCATCTCCAGAAGCTCCCCCGGCGAAAGCCGGTGGGGCGCGCCGGCGCGGCGCAGCGTCGCCAACACGTCGAAGGCGGAGGACGACAGCCCCTGCTTCATGAGCACGGCCTCCACTTCGCGGCCGAGATGGGTACTCAGACGTTTTAGACGCCCGAGGATGCCCATCGGTTCGACGTCGAGGTCCGGCCGCTCCCGTCGCCATTGCGCCAGAATCTTGTCGACATGGTCCATCTTGCCGTCTTCGCTCATGCTTCATCGATATCATTCATTATCTTGACGTCAAGATAAGAAGGCGTAGAATGAATTTATCTTGAAATAGAGATTCTTGATATGAAGACAAATTCACGTTACGTCGCCGATCTTGCGGCAACCGCGCTCGCACCCGCCATCTGGGGCAGCACTTATATCGTCACCACCTCTTTCCTGCCGGCCGGATATCCGCTGACGGTGGCGATGCTGCGCGCCCTGCCGGCCGGTTTGCTGCTTCTCTTCCTGGTCAGAAAGCTGCCGTTCGGCATCTGGTGGGGAAGGGCTTTCGTTCTCGGCGCGCTGAACTTCTCGTTCTTCTGGGCGATGCTCTTCGTCTCGGCCTACAGGTTGCCAGGCGGCGTTGCCGCAACGGTCGGCGCGGTGCAACCGCTGATCGTCATCGCTTTGTCACAGCTTTTTCTCGGCAAGCCGGTCCGGCCGCTTGCCGTACTGGCCGGTCTCGCCGGCATGGCCGGCGTCGGACTGCTGGTGCTGACGCCGAAGGCGGGGCTCGATCCGATAGGTGTCGCTGCCGGTCTGGCCGGCGCGGTCTCGATGGCTTTCGGCACGGTGCTGACGCGCCGCTGGGCGCCGCCGGTCTCAAACCTCACCTTTACCGCCTGGCAATTGACGGCGGGCGGCATGCTGCTGGTGCCTTTTGCCTTTTTCCTGGAACCGGCGCTGCCGATCCCGACCGCTGCAAACATCGCCGGCATCGCCTATCTCGGGCTGGTCGGCGCAGCCTTCACCTATCTGCTCTGGTTCCGCGGCCTGTCGCGCATCGAGCCCTCGGCGGTTGCCTCGCTTGGCTTCCTTAGTCCGTTGGTCGCGACCCTGCTCGGCTGGCTGGCGCTCGGCCAGAGCCTGACGCCGGTGCAGATCGGCGGTTTCGCCATGGTGCTTGCCAGCGTCTGGCTCAGTCAGCGCACGATGATGCCGCTCAGGCCCATTCGCCCTGCCGCATCACCGGAACCCGTGAACCATCCGGCTTGATGCCGTCGATATCGACCTTATCGGAGCCGATCATCCAGTCGATATGGATCAAGCTGGAATTTCCGCCCTGTGCCTTGATCTGCTCCTGGCTCAGTGTCGCGCCATCGAGGAAGCATTTGGAATAGCACTGGCCGAGCGCAATGTGGCACGAGGCGTTTTCGTCGAACAGCGTATTGTAGAACAGGATGCCGCTCGCCGAGATCGGCGAGGAATGCGGCACCAGCGCCACTTCGCCGAGCCGGCGCGCGCCCTCGTCGGTATCGAGCACCTTGTTCAAGACCTCTTCGCCGCGCGAGGCCTTGGCCTCGACAATGCGCCCGCCCTCGAAACGCACCTGGATATTGTCGATCAGCGTGCCCTGGTGCGAAAGCGGCTTGGTGCTCGATACATGGCCTTCGACGCGCAGCGCATGCGGCGTGGTGAAGACTTCCTCGGTCGGGATGTTCGGATTGCAGGTAATGCCGTTCTTGGCGGTGGAAGCGCCGCCATGCCATTCATGCCCGTCGGCAAGGCCGACCGTCAGGTCGGTGCCCGGTCCCCGGAAATGCAGCGAGGCGAAGCGCTCGCCGTTCAGCCAGGCGGAGCGCTTGCCAAGATTGGCATTGTGCTCGGTCCAGGCGGCGACGGGATCGCTGACATCGACGCGCGAGGCGGCAAAGATCGCCTTGGCGAGCTTGGCGATCGCGATCGGTTCCGGATCGTCGGGGAAGACCACCTTGGCCCAGGAGGGGTTGGGATAGGAGACGATGTTCCAGTTGATGTCGAAATTCGAGATCTTCTCCAGCGCCGGCTTGTAGGCGGTGGAGTTGGCGCGATTGGCGCGGCCGACTTTGCCGGCATCCTGCTCGGACAGCAGCATCGGATTGTCGCCGGCGATCGCAAGACGGGCCGCCCCATTGGCATAGGCCTTGGCCATGCCCTCGTAGAGCCAACCGGAGGCGCGGTCGAAGCTCTCGTCGCTGCCATATTGATAGCGCGCCAGCGTCGTTTCCTCATCGGAATAGAAGGCGGAGACCAGTCCGGCGCCGGCCAGATAGGCATGTTTGGTGATCAGGCGGACGAGCGGCAGCGCCACGACAGGCGCGGTGATCACTAGGTCCTGACCCTTCTGCAGCTGCAGCCCGACCTTGACGGCGACTTCCGCAAGCTTTTCCAGCTTGACGGGATCAACGGTGCTCTGGCTCTGGGGCATGAAAGTCATGGTTCAACCTGCCTTCTGTCATCGACGGTGGGAGGCTGGAAGACTTAGACCCGTTTGCGGCGAAAATGAAGCGCTCGGCTGCCCGAATTGCAAGCGGCCGGATGAGATGTCCGGCCGCCGGGCGCGCTTCAGGCGGCGGCAGCTTGCCTGAGCAGGATCGAGTTATGTTTTTCGAGGAATTCCATCAGCCGCTGCGGGTAGTCTTCGCCAACGGCGGCCTTGACGCTCGCCCGTTCGGAGAGCGCCTTGCGCCAGCGCTTTACACGCTCAAGCCCTTCGAAGATGTCGCCGTCGCCGAGCGTCTCGAAGAGATCGAAATACCGAAAGACCGGCGCGAAGACGGCGTCGACGAGGCTGAAGTCGTTGCCGGCGAAATACGGCCCGTCCGTCAACACCCTCTCGACAGTTGCGAATTTGGAGATGAGCGCCATGCGCTTGGCCTCCAACTGCGCGGCATCCTCAGCCGTCTCGTAACCCCAGAGATCGGAAAGCACCGACGAACCGAATTCCATCCAGCCGCGATGGCGGGCACGCGTCAGCGCGTCTTTCGGATGCAGCGCCACACCCGGCTGCGTCTCCTCCAGATATTCGCAGATGACGCTGCTTTCGAACAGCACGGCCTGACTGCCGTCCTCCTCCTCGATCCGCAGCAGCGGCACCTTGCCGAGCGGCGAGATCTTCAGGAACCAGTCCGGCTTGTCGGCAAGATCGATATTGATGCGCTCGAAGGGCACGCCCTTTTCGAGCAGCGCGATCGCGGCACGCTGTACATAGGGGCACAGATGATGGCTGACGAGGGTAAGTTTGCTCATGGCGCTCTCCTTGGTAATGATAGATGTAACTGCATCTAATGCCGCTTGCAGTGAAATTCAAGATAGATGTAACTGCATTTATGTCTGAAAAACCGTCGAATCCGAGCGAAGCGGTCACCTCTGCCTGGACGAGCATCATGCGCGCCCGCGAGCGGTTGCTTGGCGTCATCGAAGCCGACCTGAAGGCGGCCGGCATGCCGCCGCTTGCCTGGTACGACGTGCTGTGGGAATTGGCGCGCTCGCACGACTGCAAGCTGCGCCCTTACGAGATCGAGGAGCGGACGCTGCTGGCCCAGTATAATCTTTCCCGGTTGATCGACCGGCTGGAACGGGAGGGCCTGGTCAGGCGGGAGGTCTTCGCCAAGGATGGACGCGGCCGCTGGGTGGTGATCACAGATGCCGGCCGAAGGCTTCGCGAGCGCATGTGGACCGTCTATGCCAGATCGATCGAGACCCACATCGGCTGCAAGCTCGCCGAGAGCGAGGCGAAGACGATCGTCCGGCTGCTCGAACGCTTCCTCTGATCAGGCAATCAGTGGCGCGGCGACGGCCTTCAGCGCGTTCAATGCATGCTTCGGATCGAGCCGCACCTGCAGCCCGCGCTGCCCGCCATTGATATAGACCAGCGGTTCGCCAAGCGCGGCTTCCTCGATCGCCGTCGGCACGGTCTTCTTCTGGCCGAAAGGGCTGATGCCGCCGACATGATAACCCGTCAGCCGCTCGGCATCGGCAGGCTTCATCATATTGGCCGACTTACCGTGAAAGGCGCTGGCAAGCTTCTTCATGCTGACTTCACGATCCGACGGCACGACGACGCAGACCGCTTTGCCGTCCACCTCCGCCATCAGCGTCTTCAGCACCCGATGCGGCGCCTCGCCGAGCGCTTCGGCCGCCTGCAGCCCGACGCGCTCGGCGTTGGGGTCGTAGTCATAGGCATGAACGGTGAAGGCGACGCCTGCTTGCGAAAGAAGCTGTGTCGCGCGCGTGGTCTTGGACATCTCTTTCCCTCGTGAGCTCAGCGGGCCGCCTGTCAGCCTCCGAACGTACCGGCGTAAATCTCCGGCTTGAAGCCGACCAGCAGCTTGCCCTTCGCCTCCAGCACCGGCCGCTTGATCATCGACGGCTGGTCGAGCATCAGCTGGATCGCCTTCTCCCGGTTGAGGTTCTCGCGCTCGGCGTCGGGCAATTTGCGGAAGGTGGTGCCGGCGCGGTTGAGGATGGTGTCGAGGCCGGCTTGGTCGATCCAGGTTTCGAGATGGGCGAGGTCGATACCGAGCGCCTTGTAATCGTGAAACTCATAGGCGACGCTATGTTCTTCCAGCCAGCTGCGCGCCTTTTTCATCGTGTCGCAATTCTTGATGCCATAGATGGTGACGGCCATGCCCGATCGATCTCCCTGTGATAGTAGCGAGATAACATGCACGAAGGCCGGCGCAAACGCCGTGCGACGTTTTATCCCCGAGCGCGTCGACGATCGCAGCAGGACAAAACCGGCCCCGTTCAATTCTCCAGCGTGCCGGCCTTGCGCGAAGCCTTGCTGGGTTCGTCGCAGGCGATCTTCATCAGGTCGCCGCGCCGCCGCACCAGCCGGTCGGAGGTTCGGGTCAGGATCAGCCCGTCCTGCGGCGCGGTGAGGTCGATGCTGCCGCCCGGCTGCCCTGGCCGGGTGACGATCGTCACTAGGCGGTCGCCTTCGGCAACCCTCTCGCCGATGTCGCGATGAAAAAGCACGGCGCCGCCTTCCGGAGTGCGGATGATCTCGACATTGTCGAGCGGTACGGCCGGACCAGAAAATACCGTTGCCGCGGGCTTTTCGTCGCCGACGATCCCGCGGGTCGCAAGGAAGTGCCAGAGCCCGTCCGCATCCTTTTTCGCCAGCACCGGATCGACGTCGCGTTTGCCGCGCAGCTCGACGGTGACGGAGAGTTTGCCGGGCAGACGTGGCCGGCGTTCGCCGGGAACTTCATATTTCCATGCAAAGCCGACGGCCTCCTCGAAGGCCGAGCTTTCGCCATCCGAAAGCAGCACGGCCTCCATGTCGAGTGCAGCGGCGAGATCGGCCGCCTCCGGCCAGAAGGCCTCGTCGATATAGGCATATTGCAAGGATTCATCGTCGCAATGCAGGTCGAGCACCAGATCGGCGCCAAGCGCCATATGCAGCAGCCGCCTCTTCAATCTGTCGGTAGCCGGGTAATCATCGAGATCTTCGATCAGCGCGGCGCGATCCACAATGGAGATCAGCGGAAAATCCCGGTTGAAATTGGTGCGCGAGCCCAGGTCGAAACGACCCTGCAGCTCGCCGAAATGCGATTGCGCCGCACCGATCGGATTGGCCTGCGGCACGATGGTGATGTCGCCGGCGATCCCGCCTTGGTTTTCCGCCTGCCGCAGCCGCTCGCAGAGGAAATGCAGCAGCACCGTTCCCGGCAGCTCGCCGGCATGCAGTGCCGCCTGGATATAGGTCTTCGGCGCCTTCGGATCGTGGCCTTTAAAGCGCAGCACCGGCAACCGCCACTCCGTTCCCGGCGTATCTCCAGGGATGATGATTTCTGAAACGTCCATGCTGTCTTCGTTCCCGTTTGCAACCAGCGCCCGGTTAGGCATCCCGAGCTATATGAGCGGAAATAGGCCAAGCGCAAGCGTGGTACGGACACATCATTGCCTCAGCCGAGCAGCGGCCAGCGATCGATGATCCGATGTTCGGTTTTTCCGAGAACACTGTGGATGAGCAGGAATTCGGACGCCGTCCATGAAACGGGTGCGTCGAGGCTCGTCGGCGGCACGGCTTTGCGGTCATAGAGCAGCGTCATATGCGGCGTGAAATCGCGGTTGATATTGTGACGCAATCCGGCATTGTGCATGCCGACACCGAGCTGGACATGCAGCCGGGTGAGCGGCTCCAGCCCGCCTTCACCGCAAAGCGCGAGCGGTCGCGCTCTGCCTTCCCGCCTGAACCTCATGATCCTGTCGAAAGTGATCGTGATCGGCGCGCCCTCCACCGTTGCGCCGGCCTGGCGCGCCGCAAAGACGGCGTCCTCCGGCAATTCTTCATAATCGTCGATGCCGATGATCGTCACATGCAGCGTGGTCAGCCGCGGCTTTGCCGAAAGAGAAAAAGTCTTCCCATAGTCATCGGCGAGCCAGCCTGCCGCTCGACCGCCGCAGGCGGACAGAGGGCGAAGAAAAGCCGGTGTCCGTCGCTATGGTGTTCGCCCCGCCCGCGCCGACTTCGCCCATCCTCGAAGTCGAAGGAGATTTGGTTCATGGGCTCTCAGGGTCGTTATGACCCGCCTCGTCGTTTCCAAAACGCGACGAAGGATACTCCGACGAGATTGAATATCAAGAACAAAAAGAGAACATAATTTTCCGTTACAATCTGCTCTGAACGGAGCACGTGGATGTTCGATCGACATTGCGAGAGACGCATCGCGATATTTCCCGGAAGCCTTATGCGCGCAAGAAACGGGTTGAAACAGCGGCCGTCCCATACGATTTTGAGGGCAATCGAAAACGCGGAGGCTGTGTCATGGCTGAGACAACGCACCACTATCTCATCTTCGAAACCGCGGGCGGTTTCTGTGGTATCGCCTGGAGCGACGCCGGCATCACCCGCTTCCAACTGCCGACCAAATCAGCAGAGGCGACCGAACGGCTGCTGCTGCGCCGCCTGCCCGATGCCGAAGCCGGCGCGCCGACGCCTGCTGTGCTGGAGACGGTCGCCGCCGTGAAACGCTACTTCCAGGGCGAGGAGACGGATTTTTCCGGCGTCGAACTCGATCTTGCCGGCCAGGATACCTTCTTCCGGGATATTTATGCAGCGGCAAGGCGTGTCGGCTGGGGCCGCACCACCACTTACGGCGCGCTGGCCAAGGAGCTCGGCGTCGGGCCGGAAGCCGCCCGCGACGTCGGCCAGGCGATGGCGAAGAACCCGGTGGCTCTGATCATTCCCTGCCACCGCGTACTCGCGGCCGGCGGTAAGATCGGCGGCTTCTCCGCGCCCGGCGGTTCGTCATCGAAGGCCCGCATGCTGGAGCTCGAAGGCGTCAACCTTGCACCGCCGCCGCCTGCCCAGCAGTCGCTGGGTTTTTAGGCGGCGGAGACTTTTTCGTTTTCCGCAATTCCCGGCAAAATCGCTTCGCGCTTTGCCTGGCAAAATCGCTTCGCGCTTTGCCTGGCAAAACCGCTCTCCACTTTTGCTGGAATTGCTTTGGCGGCAATCTCAGCCGCTCAATGCGGGCTGGCTGTCGGCCGGATGATGATCTCGCTGACATCGACGTCATCAGGCTGGCTGACGGCGTAGAGGATCGAATTGGCGATGGCCTCGGGGCTGATAGTGATCGCCCTGAAGGCCTTCATGGCATCGCGCGCGGTTGGATCGGTGATCGTGTCGGCCAGTTCCGATGTCGTCGTGCCTGGAGAGATGACGGTCACGCGGATACGATCGGTCTCCTGCCGCAATCCGTCCGAGATCGCACGCACCGCAAATTTCGTCGCGCAATAGACGGCGGCCGTCGGCGAGACGCTGTGGCCGCCGATCGAAGACAGGTTGATGATCTGCCCGGATCCCTGCGCCTTCATGATCGGGAGCACCGCCGCGATGCCGTAGAGAACGCCCTTGATGTTGACGTCGACCATCCGGCCCCATTCGTCGACCTTGAGAGCCTCGAGCGGGGAGAGCGGCATGACGCCGGCATTGTTGACGATAACGTCGAGCCGTCCGAATTCGGACCTGGCAAAGCCTGCAAAGGCTTCCACCTGGGAACGGTCGGTGACATCAAGCTGTCGCAGGCGCACCGTCCCGCCCTTTGCGGCGATTTCGCCGGCGAGTTCCTCCAGGCGCTCGGTGCGGCGGGCACCGATCACGACATGGGCGCCTGCGGCAGCCAGCACCTTTGCCGCAGCCTCTCCGATGCCGCTGCTGGCGCCGGTGATGGCAATGACTTTTCCTTTGATATCAGACATTTCAAGCTCCATGTGTACGCCGCTCGACTGGCGATGCGGCTGAGGGTTTTTGGCGGTCAGGCGGGAAAATCGGCGCTGAGTGTCGTTTCCGCCCAGGCGTCGAAGTTTGCGCGCAGCGCATCGAGCCGTTCGCGGGCGATCTTCAGGGCGGGTGCACCGAGCAGCAGGCGCAGCGGCGGCACGTCCGCTTCGAACGCCGATATGATAGCGGTTGCCGCGCGCGCGGGATCGCCCGGCTGGTTGCCGGAGATCGAGCGGGTGGCCTGGCGCCGCTTGCCTGACGTTTCGGCGTAGTCTTCGATGACCGTGCTGGATTCGACCATCGACCGGCCGGCCCAATCCGTGCGGAAGGCGCCGGGTTCGAGGATCGTCACATCGATGCCGAGCGGTTTGACCTCATGGGAAAGCGATTCCGACAAGGCTTCGACCGCGAACTTGGTGGCGTGGTAGTAGCCGGTTGCGGCAAAAGCGACGAGCCCGCCAAGCGAGGAGACGTTGAAGATATGCCCTTGTCGGCGTCGGCGCATGCCCGGCAGAACCTGCTTGGTGACATCGATCAATCCGAAGACATTGGTCTCGACCTGGGCGCGTATCTCGGCGTCGTCACCCTCTTCGATCGCCGAGAGGTAGCCGTAGCCGGCATTGTTGACGAGGACGTCGATCGCACCGAAATGCGTTTCGGCGTCACGAACCGCGCTGGCGATGGAGTTGCTGTCCGTCACATCGAGTGCAAGGGCAAGCGCGCGGTCCCCGTGCTCTGCCGTGAGATCTGCCAGGGTCTCGGGTCTGCGCGCCGTCATGGCGGCGCGCCAGCCACGGGCCAGAACGGCTTCGGTGAGTGCCCGGCCGAGGCCGGACGATGCGCCGGTGATAAACCAGATGGGGGTTGGGGAAGACATGATCGTCATCCTTTCCGGCCGGCAAATGCGGCCTTCTTCTGTGTGGTGTTGCCTTTCAGGCGGCGCGTCATCTGCGACGAAGCACCATTCCGCCGTGATGGAGGCTATTGCCGTCGACGAAATCGCCGTCGGCTGTGAAGCCCGTGTCATCCCAATATTCGATGTGGCTTCCGGTGACTTCGTAGCGTCCCCGGTAGGCGCTTTCCCGGCTGCCGCGGGCTTCGTCGTAGCGGCCATTGGGCAGAAGCTCATGGCGGACGCGGCCATCATCCGTCACCCACATGCCGACATAGGGATGTTGCTGCATAGTGTTCTCGGTTGTTTGTTGCTGCTGAGTTTCTCGGTGGTTCACGGTATCGGCGGCGGACGAACTGGTCACCGCGCCCGCCAGGGTGACCACCGCGAGAAACTGCAGGACGGGGCTTTTGAAAATCCTTCGCATTGCCTTGCCTTTCGAGCCTTCGTTGACCTCGACTGAAAGATAATACGGAGAACCTGAGTGATTAAGTTGCCAATCCAGGATGCCTTGGTTAGAAACGCTAACCAATGGTCGACGAACTCGAAGGCATTTCAGTTTTTCTTGCGGTGGCGGAGGCGCGCAACTTCCGGCTCGCCGGCGAGCGGCTCGGCGTCACCCGCTCCGCCGTCAGCCAGGCCCTGCAGCGCCTGGAGGATCGGGTCGGCGTCGCCCTGGTCCAGCGCACGACGCGCAGCGTCAGCCTGACCGAAGCCGGCGAGGTGTTCTTCGACGCGGTTCGTCCATCGGTCCGCCAGGTCAAGGATGCGATGCAGACGGTAAGGGAAATGCAGGCGCGCCCGAGCGGCCTGCTGCGGATCACCGTTTCCTCGATCGCCGAGAACTTCCTCTCCGGCACCTTGCTGGCCGGCTTCATGGAAGCCTGCCCTGATATCAAACTCGATATCACCATCACCGATGACGAATTCGATATCGTCGAGGCCGGGTTCGACGCGGGTGTCCGGCTGGGCGAAGTGATCGAACAGGACATGATTGCGATTTCAGTCTCCGAAGAGCAGCGACAATGCGCGGCCGCATCCCGCAGGTACCTCGAGCGCCGCGGCCATCCCCGCCATCCCCGCGACCTGCAGAACCACGCCTGCATCGGATGGCGGCCACGCCCGGATACGGCGCCCTATCGCTGGGAATTCACCGAGAATGATCGCGACTTCGACGTCTCCGTCGATCCCACTGTTACGACCAACGACATGGGCATGATGATCCGCATGGCCTGCGCCGGGGCAGGCATCACCTTCGGCATGGTGGAGACCTTCCAGTCCTATATCGACCGCGGGGAACTCGTGCCGCTGCTGGAGGATTTCTGTCCGCCCTTCCCGGGCTTCTATCTCTACTATCCCAGGCGCCAGAGGCAGCCGCTGAAGCTGCGCGCATTGGTCGATTATGTCCGCAGATTTGACGGACGCTAGAGTTGCGATCCTCGATCGCAAGGTGCGACGCCTGAGATGGCGGAGGTTAAGATACTGCCGCCTCGCCAGTGAGGGCCTGGGTTGCCTTGGGCTGAGGACGCAGCAGCAAATAGAATGCGAAGACGTGGGTGATCATCAGCAAAGGCACGTAGATGATCGGGATCGCGTATGCGGCGCCCAATTCCCCCGCCCGCGCGGGAAGGCCGGCCTGGATGGCGTGATAATAGTCGAGGATGAGGTCGCCCATTCCCACGAGATTGAAGCCGACGACGAACAGCCAGAAGAGCTGGCGTATCCTGACCGTGAGGAGCGCCAACATGGCAAGCAGCCCGGCCGCGAGATCGCCATAGGCAGCGAAGGTGGCGAAGCTGGCGGGCAGGTTGGGGCCGACGACGCCTGGGAGAAGGAAGACGAGCCCGAAGAAGCGGAAGCTGTGCAGAGCGACAATGGCGCGGTGCGCCCTGACCCTGTCCATCGACGTGAGCCAGGGCAGAATATAGGCGCCGAAGCAAAGCAGCCACGCGACATAGCCTAGGACGAGATGGGTTTGGAAGATGGATTCAGTCGACATCGGCACACTCCTGATTTGTGGGATCCAGATGTACGGCCGCTTCCGGCGATCGACTATTGGCGATAATATCGATGCGGTATGAAGCAGAACTTCACAGTCAGGCAGGGCGCGCTCGACGGCGTTGAGGCGTTTCTGAGCGTTGCCCATCACCGTAGTTTTCGCAGAGCAGCCGCGGAACTCGGGGTGACCCCATCGGCAATCAGCCAGGCCGTACGCGCTCTTGAGGAGCGTGTCGGCGCAGTGCTCTTCATCCGCACGACGCGCAGTGTCGGCCTGACGGAGGCCGGTGAGCGGTTCCATATGCGCGCAAAGCCCGCTTTCGAGGAACTGGTCGCCGCAAGCGCGCTTGCGCGTGAGCTCGGGCAGAGACCGGCTGGACTATTGCGTCTCACGGTGCCGCCGGCAGTGGTGCCGATCCTGCTGGAGCCACTGATCGCATCCTTCTGCCAGGCCTTTCCCGAGATCGAGGTGGAGGTCGCCGTAAATGAGGAACTGGTCGACATCGCCGCCGAAGGATTTGACGCCGGTATCCGGCTCGGCCAGTTCATCGCAGCCGATATGGTCGCGGTCCGGCTGACGCCGCCGTTCCCGCTGGTGGTCGTCGGCAGCCCCGAATATCTGCACCGGAGAGGGCGGCCCGAGCGTATCGACGATCTGCGTCAACATGCCTGCATCCGCATTCGCCGCTCGAACGGCTCAATCGCGCCGTGGTCGTTTGTCAGCGGCAAAAAGCCGATCGAGGCTGTTGTCTCCGGGCCGCTGATCGCCCACGACTTTCCCACCATGCTGGGAGCGGCCGTTGAAGATATGGGACTTGCGCAAGTGCCGGAGCCAATCGCCGCCGGACCCGTGAAGGCGGGAAAGCTCGTTCGCGTCCTGGAGGCGTTCGCCCCGATGGCGCCGGGTGTGTTCCTCTACTATCCCAGCCCTCATCAAGTGATGCCGAAGCTGCGGGCCTTTATCGATCACGTGAAAGGCCGGGCGGACGCTGGCGAGAAAACCCGAATTCACATCGATGACTAAATGACGCTCAAGATTGCCCATCACACGCGGTTTTGATATTCCCGATCCTCAAGGGATTGGTGGGGCGAGGCGGGCGTCTTCATGCCGGTTCTACCGATCATGGCTTCAGTCTCACGGCCGGGCAGCCGGAGCCCACGATCATCCATCCTGTTGCCGGAGAATATATGCTCGACGACGTCTTTCCCGTTCCGGCCAGGGCCTTGATCCGTCAGGGTGGGCGGGCCTGTTTTTATCGTCTCGTCAATACGAGCCCCTTGTTGATACAGGTGCAATCGGGAACGAAGATCGTCATGGCCTATGACAAGGCTTTGCGCCTCGAAGCCGGCGCCTATGGCTTGCTGCCCGACTATCGACCGTTGACGATGGAGAACATTCCCAAGGCGCCGCAGAAGTATCAGACCCTGGCGCTTCCCGTTCCGCGACAGCTGTTCGAGGAAGCCTATATCAGGATGGGATCGATCGCCGTTCCATCAAGGCCTGTCCCGGCAGGCACCTCGGACCTGCCGGAGGAAGCAGCGGCATTATTTGACTATTGCTGTCAGCCCGGCAATCTTGACGAGGCTTCCCCGCGCCATTGCCAAGGCGCGTTTGATCGAACTCATCACCTGGTTTGCGCTCGGCGGAGCGGTGCTGGGCCAATGCCAAAGTCCTCGGCTCGAGGACCGGCTGCGGCAGATGATTGAAAGCGATACGGCCTTTGATTGGACGCTGGGCCATGCGGCGCGCTCGTTCAACATGAGCGAAGCGACGCTGAGGCGGAAGCTCGCCGCCGAGAATACCGGCTTCAGTGAGATCCTGAGCGATACAAGAATGAATCGCGCCTTGGGCCTCATTCAAACCACAACCCTACCGATGGCGCAGATTGCGCTTGAGGTCGGTTACGACTCCCCTTCTCAATTCGCGGCGCGGTTCAAGGAGCGGTTCGGCGTCAATCCGCGCCATGTCCGTAGTGGCTCCGAGCGTTTTGAGCGGATCGGGGCAGAAGTTGAGCATAGCGGGGCAGATGCGCTTGCGCGGTGACGATAGTTTTCCTGCATTATCAACCGCAGGAAAACAGCATGCGTTTCATCACAGCAGTACTTCTCGCAGCGTCCGTCTTCGGCGCGACGGCCGCACAGGCCGAAATGAGGCTCAGCTCGAAGGATCTGGCCGCCGGCAAGTCCATGGCCGACGCGCAGGTCTTCAACAGCTTCGGCTGCGCCGGCAAGAACATCTCGCCGGAACTGACCTGGTCGGGTGCGCCTGAGGCGACCAAGAGCTTCGCCATCATGGCTTACGATCCGGATGCCCCCACAGGCTCGGGCTGGTGGCATTGGTCGGTCTTCAACATTCCCGCAAATGCCTCGGAGATCGCCACTGGCGCAAGCGGTGACAAAAAGCTTCCCGCAGGCGCCGTCGAAGGTCACACGGATTTTGGCATGTCCGGATATGGCGGCGCATGCCCGCCGGCCGGCGATCAGCCGCACCACTACCAGTTCACCGTCTACGCGCTCTCGGTGGACAAGCTCCCGCTTCCCGAGACCGCACCTGCCGCCATGGTTGGCTTCTATGTCAGGGCCAACACGCTTGCCAAGGCCTCCGTCGAGGTCACCTACGGCCGCTGAAGCCGGCTTCGGATCGCAGTCGTCATCCCTCCATGACAACGGCCGGCCGAGGTGACTGAACCTTGGCCGGCTGTTCCTGTCTGGGGCTTCCCTGGTCTGCAAACCTAGACGGTCATTGCTTCCCAGCAGATCAACGGACCGTCTTCGGCATCGATACGCTCGCCAGTGCGGATGAAGCCATTGCGTTCAAGAACACGCTGGGACGCGATGTTGTAGACCCCGGTCTCCGCAGAGACCAGGGCGACGCGAGGGTCGTTCCGCGCCCACTCCAGCAATTGCCCTATGGCCCGCGTGGTGCATCCGCGGCCTGGCGCGAAGGCGCAACCCCGTAGCCGATGTGGATCTTTCCATCCTGGGGAACCGTGATGACAGAGCAAAGGCCGACGATCTCGTCATCCTCCACGTTCATCCAGGCCGAGGGCGAAAATTCTGCGCCGATGTCAGCCGCGAGGCGGTTCAACATCGCCAGTACTTCAGGAGGCGCAATGGCGCTGTCTTGGACAGGCGCAGATGACGTGGCGCGATGCCCTTCAGCAGCGCTTCAAAATCATGAAACGTTAGTTCGATAATCATAGTCTTCTCGACATTAGACATGCGCGAGCATTGGACGCTAAAGGCCGCGCGATAGAGCGAGGATCAGCTCTCGGTCACGATGCCGAGCTCCTTTATCCCTACCGCAGCAGCCGGTGAGTTCTGGATCGTTGCGACGGCAAACAAAGGCATTCTCCTATAAAAAGGAAATGCGAATAACCGTGCCGGGCGAGGATCGCAAGATGCTCCAATCGGGCGGCACGCCGGCTGATCCATGCCAAACCGCAAGATCGGTCGAGCGCTGGTTGCCGGAGGAATCTAGTTTGAGCTGCCACGGAGACCAAGACGAATGACCGCAGGGCTTCGGAACTATCATCAGCGGATGCAGCGAGTGCTGGACTATATCGACCGGCACCTCGATGACGATCTCGATCTTGACGTTCTGAGCGGTGTTGCAGCCTTCTCGAAGTTTCATTTCCACCGGCAGTTTACGGCGACCTTCGGATTGTCCGTGCATCGCTATATCCAGCTTGCCCGCATGAAGCGTGCTTCATACCGGCTGGCCTACAGGGACGAAGAACGCGTCACCGATATAGCGATGGATGCCGGTTACGATGCGCCGGATGCCTTCGCCCGCGCCTTTCGGCAACGGTTCGGGCAATCGCCTTCGTCGTTTCGGAAGTCTCCCGACTGGGAGCCGTGGCTTGCCGCCTTCGGGCCTCTCGACAATGCAAGGAGCAAGCTCATGCAGAAGACTTTTACCGCTGACGACGTGACAATTCGCAACGTGCTCACCACGCCGGTGGCGATCATGGAGCATCGGGGCGACCCGGCGACGCTCGGTGCCACCATCCAGCGGTTCATCGCCTGGCGCAAGGCCGCTGGCCTGCACCCCGGGATAAGTCCGACCTTCAACGTCTGGCGTTCCGAGGGCGTCCTCAGTCGCCTGCCGATTATAGCGTGGACCTTTGTGTCGGGACCGACCAACCGATCCAGGCGAATGGCGAGGAGATCAAGGTCGGCGAGATCCCTGGTGGGCGCTGCGCGGTGCTGCGCGTCGTCGGCAACACCGACAATCTGGAGCCTGCCGCTCTACCTTTATCGCGACTGGCTTCCGGCCAGCGGCGAAGAAGCACGCGATTTCCCGATCTATTGCCAGCGGTTGGGCTTCTTCCCGGAGGTGCCGGAGCATGAGGCGGTGGCGGAACTGTTTCTGCCGCTGAAATAGCGCCCTGTGATGACGGCTTGTCCATTCTGATCGCTGGAAGCGGACAGGCCGTTGTCCACCCCAGGTCGCGGATTTATGCGCGCTTCAAAACCAATTGCGAAATAAAATCAGTTGAGCTAACTTAAAACTGATTGCATAATGCAATCAGGCCTGCGCGGATATGCCGTTTAAGGAAAGGAAGTGAGTATGGCTAAGCTTGTGTTCGGAATGAACCAGTCCTTGGACGGCTACGTCGATCATATGGCGTTTGGGCCAAGCCCCACACTCTTCCGCCACTTCATTGAGGAGGCTCAGCGGCAGGCGGGCAGTGTGTACGGTCGCCAGATGTATGAGGTCATGCGTTACTGGGACGACGAACTTCCTGAATGGGACGCAGAGCGACAGGCCTTCGCGGCAGCGTGGCGGAACCAGCCGAAATGGGTCGTCTCGCGCTCGTTGAAGTCGGTCGGTCCCAACGCCAGCCTTGTTGGGGAAGATCTTGAGGCCGCGATCCGCAAGCTGAAGGCGGAGCGCGACGGGGAGATCGAAGTTGCCGGCCCCAATTTGGCGCAAAGCCTCACCGAACTTGGCCTGATCGATGAGTATCGAATCTACCTGCACCCCGTCGTGCTCGGTCACGGCAAGCCATATTTCGCCGGACCCCGGCCGCCGCTCCGCCTGATGGCTCATGACCGGATTGGCGAGAATGTGATCAGGTTGACCTACGTTCCGGCTTGATCTCGGGACTCGCCAGATGGAAATCGCTGTGAAAGTCTGGTCTTGGGTTGGGGCCAAAGCGACGGAAACAGCCGCTTTGGCGGCGCCGTCGTGCCGTCGACGGAGGTGACGGCGCGCAGCCTACGAATTCATAGGGGCGCCCGTCGCAAAGGTGGTGCGCGCGATAGCGGACGGGCGCCTGATCCGGGTGCAGATCAGCCTGCGTTGCTAGAACTGGATGATTTTAGGCCAGATCGGCCTAAAACCTGAATCCTGTTCTAAATTAGAAAGTTAGAGCATGATGTCGTCCGAAAACCGCTGACACTTTTCGGCATCATGTTCTAGGCACAGGCGTGTTGAGCAGCTGCTGCTCCCAGAGGTACGCGATACCGCTGCCAGCGGCATGCTGCTTGAGTACCTCAGTCAACTCTGCCGCGTGCTCGGTCCGGGCCCAGTCGCGCTGCCATTCGGACGCCAGCGCCAGCCAGGTCATCATGTTCGCGCCAGCCGCGATCATGCGCTGGATGGCGACCTCGTGGGCCTCGACCGACGTGCCCCCCGACGCGTCGGTGATAACAGTCACATCCCAGCCTTCGCCGAGCGCCTGGATCACCGGCATCGCGACGCAGATTTCGGTCCACAGGCCGGCGATGATCAGCTGCTTGCGGCCGGTCGCCTTGACCGCGTCCACGACCTTCCTGTCTTCCCAGGTATTGATGAACGTCCGGTCGATCACCTCCTGGCCCGGAAATACATCGGTGATTTGCGGGAAGATCAGACCGCCCCGATCGGCGATCACGCTCGTCAGGATGGTGGGAACACCGAAAGCCCTCGCGGCCTTCGCCAGGGCCGTCGAGTTGTTGACCACTGCATGCGGATCGTGGCTGTTCAGGTTCGCGAGCTGGTAAGGCTGGTGGTCGATCAGAACGAGTACCGAATCTTCGGGACGAAGAAGCGAAGCAAGGCCATTACGAAAGGTCATTATAACTTCCTTTGCTGCCGCCCATGAGCGGCATTGGTTTTGCCGGAGACATGCGCCAGGGGCGCCGTTGCCTGGAAGCAGTATTGCCGTTCCTACTCGAGATGCGGTAGCACCATTTTATGGCAAGCTGTGTCGCGAAAAGGGGAACGCTAAATGGACATCGAAGAACTGCAGACCTTCGTGGAAGTGGCTGATGCCGGGGGAGTTTCGCCGGCCGCGCTCCGGCTCGGCGTCTCCAAGTCGATCGTCAGTCGGCGGCTCTCCCGGCTTGAAGCGGAACTTGGTGTCCAGCTTCTTGCACGGACTACCCGAGGCGCCGCTCTCACGGAAGCAGGGGCCACGTTCCGAGATTATGCAGCGAGAGTCTGTGCCGAGATCGACGTGGCCAAGGAAACGATCCTACCCGCCGGTGACCTTCGCGGCCGCTTGCGAGTTGCCGTGCCGCTTTCTTTCGGCCAGACTCACTTCGCTCCCATCCTCGCGGAAATGGCGCGCCGCCACCCCCAACTCCACATCCACACCTGCTACAGTGATCGCTTCGTCGATCTCATCACAGAGGGTTATGATTGTGCGATCCGGGTTGGCTATCTTCAGGACTCCAACTTGATCGCAAGACGCGTCGGACCGATCTATGGGAAGTTCGTCGCGAGCCCGGACTACATCAAGGCGCATGGGTCGCCCGAGACGCCGGAGGAACTCGTCGCTCATGAGGCCCTGATGCAGGGCACCGAAGCCTGGCAACTCATGGATGGCGACAAGATCATCACGGTTCGTCCGCAGGGGCGTTTTAAGGCCGACAACGGCACTGCTCTTGTCGCCGCCGCGGCAGCAGGATTAGGGATCGCTTACCTGCCCGATTGCCTTACCCATGAATTTATAGCCTCCGGCGCGCTTGTGCCGGTCATGACGCATTATCCACCACCCCCGGCAGGTGCATATGTCATCCGCCCGCCAGGTCAGCATCCCGCACGGAAGATACGGGTCCTCACCGAATTGCTGATTGAGTATTGCGAACCGGCTCCGCCCTTTGCAGGTGTCGGTCGCTAGAGCATGATGCCGAAAAGTGTGAGCGGTTTTCGGGCGACATCATGCTCTACTTCTTTGATTTAGATCAGGATGATTTTAGGCCGATCGGGCCTAAATCATCCTGATCTAAAGCGCAAACGGCGCAACATTCGCGCAATCGCAGCTCGGCTTCCGACCGGATGACGGCAAGCGTCGCCGGCGACCTGCCGAGCGTCAGTCGCGCGATATGGACAGCCCGGCGAGAAGCGGAGCGTAAGCGGAGAGCCTGCCGGATACGAACTCCGTGAAGAGCCGGACGCGCTTCGTCTTGCGTGTCTCCCCCTGCGTGAGAAGCCAGAGCGTTCCATGCATGTGCAGGTCGGTGCCCGGCACCCTCACCAGCAGGGGGTCGGCATCCCCGACGAAGCACGGCAGCGTCGTCATCCCGAGCCCTTGCCGTACCGCTACGATCTGCGCCTCGCCGTCCGTGGTCCTGAACGGAACCCCTGTAGTGCGAACCTCGCCCTCGGTGGCCCAATCCGGAATTCCATGCATGCTGATGACGATCCACCGGATGGGATCCGGCGCGCCCGCGCGCCACGCGGCCAGTCGATCGCGAGACATGTAGACGCCGCCGAACAGCTCCGGTCCCTTCAGGCCGTGAAGATTGAGCGGCAGGGTTTTGCGGTCGTAAACGACGCGGATCGCCACGTCGGCCTCTCGGTTGGTCAGATTTGCCAGCTCGCCGGACGACACGATTTCCATCTCGATATCAGGATGCAGACGCGCGAAATCGGCGAAATCCGGCATCAGCAGGTGTGTCGCGAGGGGCGGAGCCAACGTCACCCGCAGAAGCCCGCGCACGCTCTGGTCGCGCCCGAAGACGCGCGTCTCCAGCTGGTGCGACGACGCTTCCATCTGGTCCGCGAGCTCGAGGACCTCGTCGCCCGCAGCCGTCAGGCGGTAGCCCGAAGGCAGCTTTTCGAACATCTGCGCCCCGAGGCGTTCCTCGAGCTGAGCGATGCGTCGCAGCACCGTCGCGTGGTTCACCCCGAGGCGCTTGGCGGCAGCCCGCAATGAGCCTCCGCGCGCGGCGGCAAGAAAGTAGCGAACGTCGTCCCAGTCGATCATGGTGCATTCCCGCGCCGCACGGCGCGGCTTCCGAAGCCCGTTCTAGCACACTGAGCCGCGCTGTGCGCGAGTGTTGCGGCACTTAATCATCTGGATGGATAGTTTTTGCACCAGCGATGTGCGTAATTGCGGACTCACCGCCCGACTTCGGCGAACCCATATCGGGGCTCTCGGGGGACCTCCCCTACAGCCGAAAACGTGTGACGGCGAAACGAAGGATGCATGACATGAACAGACTGAATGGAAAGACCGCCGTGATCACCGGCGGCGCTACGGGCATCGGCCGCGCCGCAGCCAAGCGCTTCATCGACGAGGGCGCCTTCGTCTTCATCTTCGGCCGCCGGCAGGAGGCGCTTGACGCCGCTGTGGCGGACCTCGGGCCCAATGCTCGGGCGGTGAAGGGCTCGGTCTCGGATGAGGCCGACCTTGATCGCCTGTACGACGCGGTGAAGGCAGAGCGCGGAACGCTCGACATCGTCTTTGCCAATGCCGGGGCGGGAAGCCCGCTTCCGCTCGGCCAGATCACCGCCGAGCACATCGATGAGACCTTCGACACCAATGTCAAGGGTACGATCTTCACGGTCCAGAAGGCGCTGCCGCTGATGGGTCAGGGCGGTTCGATCATCCTGACCGGATCGAGCGCCGGCACCACGGGCGCACCGGGATTTACGGCCTACAGCGCAAGCAAGGCGGCAGTACGCAACCTCGCGCGGACGTGGGCTGAGGACCTGAAAGGCACCGGCATCCGGGTAAACGTGCTGTCGCCCGGAGCGACGGCGACCGAACTTGCGAAGGAGGCGCTCGGCGAGGAAGGCCAGAAGGCCTACGGGGCGATGACGCCGCTTCAGCGCATGGCCGACCCTTCGGAGATTGGGGCGGCAGCTGCCTTTCTCGCGTCGTCGGACAGCAGCTTCATGACCGCCAGCGAGGTCGCGGTTGACGGCGGCCTTGCGCAACTGTGACGCGCTGCACCCGGCCAGGTGCTCCGTTCTCTTATTCGGAGCTCTGTGGGGCTCGGCAGATAACCCAGCGCCGTTGAAGGCGGGGAATCAATATCAACACAATATCGGAGAAGCACTATGAGCTACGCAATTGTAGGATTCGGCAAGATAGGCCAGGCCCTCGCCCACGCCTTCGCCCGTAAAAACATCGAGGTGACCGTCGCGAGCCGCCGGCCGCCCGAGGCGTTGGCGCCGCAGGCTCGGGCGATTGGCCCCACGGTCGTCGCCAAGTCGCTGCGGGATGCACTCGAGGCCGACACGATCATCCTTGCGGTCCCGTTCGGCGAGCATCGCGAGGTTGCGAAGGCCATGCCGAGCTGGGAAGGCAAGACAGTCATCGACGCGACGAACGCATTTCCCGTCCCTGAAGAGCTGGACGGCCTCCCGTCCTCCGCCTTCGTCGCGAAATCGTTCACCGGCGCCAAGTTCGTGAAAGGGTTCAATCACCTGATTGCTGCCACCCTGGCTACCGATCCGATCGTCGAGGGCGGCCACCGGGTCGTCTTTCTGTCGAGCGACGACGAGGACGCGATCGCTCCCGTGGCGGACTTGGCCCAACAACTCGGCTTCGCACCCGTCAAGCTGGGAAGGCTCAACGAGGGTGGCGCGCTGGTGCACGCACGCGGCCGCACTTGGGGCCAGCTCATCTTCCAGGATTTGTTCAAGAAGGAGCAGTAATCGATCTACGGCCGTGTGATCAACGCCGAGAACTGGTCGCGCGCGCTAGAGCAATTCCAGGAAAAGTGCGAAGCGGTTCTCCGTCCGGAATTGCGTGAAAACAAAAGGTTAGAGCGGTTCTGCGCTTCTGTGAAAAGCTGAACCGCTCTAACGTCTTCGAGCAGCGCGCGACCGAACATTTGAAGGTCACAAAGTCGCGAAGGTTGGGGTGGGCCACGGCGGATGGGAGCCGTTCGAAGAGCGCGGAGACGCCCGACAGGGGTCGCATAGAATCTATCGGCTGCTATCGATGATCTAGGACTCGCTCGAGTGTCCTCTGCTGTCCGATACTACTCCCCGTCACTCCCACTCGATCGTGCCCGGCGGCTTCGAGGTAACATCGTAGACCACGCGGTTGATGCCGCGCACCTCGTTGATGATGCGGGTCGCGGCGCGGCCGAGGAATTCCATGTCGTAGTGGTAGAAGTCCGCCGTCATGCCGTCGACGGAGGTGACGGCGCGCAGCGCGCAGACGAATTCGTAAGTGCGCCCATCGCCCATGACGCCGACGGTCTGGACGGGGAGCAGCACGGCGAAGGCCTGCCAGATGGCGTCGTAGAGGCCGGCCTTGCGGATTTCATCGAGATAGATCGCATCGGCCTCGCGCAGGATCTCCAGCTTTTCGCGGGTGATGCCGCCGGGGCAGCGGATCGCAAGGCCGGGGCCTGGGAAGGGGTGACGGCCGATGAAGCTGTCGGGCAGGCCGAGCTCGCGGCCGAGCGCGCGCACCTCGTCCTTGAAGAGTTCGCGCAGCGGCTCGACGAGCTGCATCTTCATGCGCTCCGGCAGACCGCCGACATTGTGGTGCGATTTGATCGTCACCGAAGGGCCGCCGGTGAAGGAAACGCTCTCGATCACGTCGGGATAGAGCGTGCCCTGGCCGAGGAAGTCGGCGCCGCCAAGCTTCTTTGCCTCTTCCTCGAAGGTCTCGATGAACAGCCGGCCGATGATCTTGCGCTTGGTTTCCGGATCGCTGACGCCCTCGAGTTCGCCGATGAAGCGATCGGCGGCATCGACGTGCAGCAGGTGCAGATTGTAGTGCTCGCGGAACATGGCGACGACGCCGGCGGCCTCATCCTTGCGCATCAGCCCGTGGTCGACGAGGATGCAGGTCAGCTGGTCGCCGACGGCCTCGTGGATCAGGAGCGCTGCGACGGAACTGTCGACGCCGCCCGAAAGCGCGCAGATGACACGTTTGTCGCCCACTTGCGCGCGGATCTGCTCGACCGCCTTCTGGCGGTAGGCCGACATCGACCAGTCGCCCTTGATGCCGGCAATGTTATGAATGAAATTGCCGATCAGCTTGGCGCCGTCGGGCGTATGCACGACCTCGGGGTGGAACTGCACGCCGTAATATTTGCGCTTCTCGTCGGCGATGAAGGCATAGGGCGCGTTGGAGGAGGTGGCGACCACCTCGAAACCATCCGGCAGCGCGGTGACGCGGTCGCCATGGCTCATCCAGACCTGATGGCGCGAGCCGGAGGACCAGAGGCCCTCGAACAGCTGGCAGTCCCTGTCGACCTCGAGGAAGGCGCGGCCGAATTCGCGGTGATGGCCGCTCTCGACCTTGCCGCCGAGCTGCATGCACATCGTCTGCTGGCCGTAGCAGATGCCGAACACCGGCAGGCCGCTGTCGAAGATGATCTGGGGCGCTCGCGGCGATCCCTCGTCCACCGTGGAAGCCGGGCTGCCGGACAGGATCACGGCCTTCGGCTGCAGGCGGTGGAAGCCCTCTTCGGCCGATTGGAAGGGAACGATCTCGCAATAGACGCCGGCCTCGCGCACGCGTCGTGCGATGAGCTGGGTCACCTGGCTGCCGAAATCGACGATGAGAACGGAGTCGGGATGTGCTGTCTGGGTCATGGCGAGGCTTTAATGAAAAGCGCCTCGCCTTGCAATCCGGGAAATCGGCGGCATCAGGTTTTTATTGTTCCGATTGTCCCCCGCGCGTCTGACAAGGCGCGGGCGCCGTCGGGCTCAGAACCAGAAAACCCCATCCTCCAGCGCCGTGAACAGACTGTCGACGCCATAGGAGAGCTTGCGGTCGACGATGTGCAGATATTCGGTCCAGCCGGAAATATGCTGCAATTCGACGGCGCCGTCGGAAATGCCGCGAAGGCCGATCAGCGGCAGCTTGTAGCCCTGGCAGGCCCGCAGCACCGCATAGGTCTCCATATCGACCATGTCGGCGTCGATGCCTGTATAGGCGGCCCCCGAGATGATGTTGCCGCCGGTGGAAAGGCTTGCTTCGGCAATGCCGGGAATGCGCAGCGGCAGCTCGAGCGTGGCCGGCAGGTCGAGAAAGGGTGTCTTGCCCTTTTCGAAGCCGAGCGGCGAGGCGTCCATGTCGCGGTAGGAAACCGAGGTCACCTGATAGATTTCGGTCTGCTCCAGTTTCGCGGAGCCGGCCGAGCCGAGGGAGACGACGAGATCGGGCAGGTCGTCGACCGCATCCAGCCGCGCCAATGTCTTGCTCAGCGCGATGGCTGCCTCGACCGGGCCGACGCCGGTCATCAGAGGTTCGATGCGCGAACGCAGGAAGGGACCGTATTCGGCCTCCGCCGCCATGACGAAAAGGATGGATTTCCCCGCGACCGATTTCAGTTCGAACTTCATCCCGTAATGCCCTCTCTACCGCGGATCACCATCATCGTTCCGGTCATGGAGGCGATGAGTTTCGCCGGCCCGTCGCTGATCGCGTAGCCTCGTCCGTCGGCGACGATGATGGTGGAGCCGGGTTTGGTGATTTCCCCGCGAAACAGGAAACGATCGCCACGCCCCGGCGACATGAGATTGACCTTGAACTCGATCGTCAGGATCGAGGCTTCCGGGTCGATGACGCTGTAGGCGGCAAAGCCGCAGGCCGAATCGAGCGCTGCGGAAATGATGCCCGCATGCAGGATGCCGTGCTGCTGTGTCAGCTTGACGTCGAAGGGCAGCTCGATCTCGACGACGCCGTGCTCGACGCGCGTCAGCTCTGCGCCGATCGTTTCCATCGCCGCCTGGCGCGCAAAATTGCGGCGGATTCGCGCGCGGAAATCGCCCCTGTCAGTCTCGCTCATGTCTGCCCCTCTTGCAGCCGCGAAAGTGGCATGGCGCGCCGCATTCGACAAGCTGGACATTGCTGAAATCGGTCCGGGCGGCGATGGAAACCCGGGACCGTGTCGCCGAGGCAACCCTTCACCTTTCCGTCGCCGTGCAAGCCGGCACAGCTGGCCAGTACCGCTGGCCAGTACCGCTCGATATGGCGATTCGATGCGAAGACGATTGCAGCTTCGCGCGGTGCGCGTATTCTCCGCATTGGGTCGCGAAATGATGGAGCGCCAGCATGACGACGATATCGCAATCGGTGCGGAATTTCGAGACCTGGCTGGCAGGTGAACTCGGCGACGATCTCGTCAAGGACGATCTCCGGGAGAAGCACGAGAAGATGCGGAGCGACGATTTCGTCTTCCTGCGCGCCACCTATTGGCGCTGGTGCGAGATCATCCGCGATATCTGCCCGGAACTGACGGGCGCGCCTGAGGTACTGGCGATCGGCGACACGCATCTGGAGAATTTCGGCACCTGGCGCGATATCGAGGGCCGGCTCGTCTGGGGCGTCAATGATTTCGACGACGCGGCGGTGATGCCCTATGCATTTGATCTCGTTCGCCTTGCGACTAGCGCCGTTTTGGCCCGCGGCGGTGACGGTCCCTCGGTTCGCATGATCGGCGAATTGATCTTGACCGGTTATCGCAGAGGCCTTGAAAATCCGCTGCCCGTCATCCTCGAGCGCGACCACAAATGGCTGCGCAAGGCGCTGCTGCTGCCGAATTCCGAACGCCGGGAATTCTGGGAGAAATACGAAATGCTGCAGCCCGGCAAGAAGCCGGCACCATCAGCTTATGTCAAAGCGCTCGCAGAGGCGCTGCCGTTGGGGTCAGGATCCTTCGTGGCGAAGCCCCGCAGCGGCGGCACCGGCAGCCTCGGCCGGCCGCGTTTCGTAGCCTATGCCGAATGGCAGGGTGGACCGGTGCTGCGCGAGGCAAAGGCGCTGGTGCCGTCCGCCTGGTCGCTTCGCCACAACCCGCAGGACGTGGCGATCCATGCAAGCGAGATCGCCAATGGGCGGGCGCGCTCAGCCGATCCTCACTATCGGGTCTCCGGCCGCATCCTCGTACGCCGGCTCTCGCCGAACAGCTGCAAGATCGAAATCGACCGGCATCCCGAGATCCTGCTTTCGCCGACGATGCTAGAACTGATGGGCTTTGAGATCGCCAATTGCCATTGCGACGATGCGGCAGCGGTTGCGGCGATCCTGAAGGATTTGGCGGCGCGGGGAAACGAATGGCTGCACGAGGCGGCAAGGGCCGCGGCATCGAGCGTCAGCGCCGAGCAGAAAGCCTATGCGCGTTCCGGTTAAAGCCCTACCTTCCCTGATTTAGATCCGCACGATGTGCTGATCCCAGGCGACGTCGCTGCGGGTCGACAGGAAATCGCCGTCATAGGAGGAGACGGCAAAGCCGCTTCTAGCCGGCGCGATGCCCGCCGCATCCGGTACGGAAGTCTCGGCCAGCATTTTGCCCGTCCTAGCGTCGATGGTCACCGAGGCGCCGCCCTTCGGCGAGGTGATGCCGACGAGACCTTCGCTGCGATTGACGGCGATCGCCCCGACGTAATTGGCAAGCCTGCGCGTCGTCTCCTCCGGCAGGTCGATGAAGGTAAGATCCTCGTCCCTGGCGAAATGGCCGACGAGCGGCGGCAAATCCTTGCGGTGGCCTTCATACTGGCAGGCAAACCAGATGCGGCCGGCGCCATCGAGATCAACATGGCGGGTGGAGAGTTCTGCCCATTCCGCCGGCAGCACATGTTTTTCGACCAGCGCACCGGTTGCCGCATCGATCAGCGCCAGCGACGGCTGCATCTCTCCGAGATTGAGCTTGGTGCGGCCGAAATCCGGATGCGTCTCGATGCCGCCATTGGCGACGATGAGCAGGCGTCCGTCGTCGGAAACGGTCATGTCGTGCGGACCGATGCCGTAGGTTTCGAATTCGCCGATGCGGGTGAAGCGGTTCGTGGCGTCGTAGAGGCCGATCATGCCGCGATTGCCGTCGAAGTCGTTCTCGCTGGCATAGAGCAAACGGCCGTCGGGAGAGAAGGCGCCGTGGCCGTAGAAATGCCGGTCTTCCCTGGAGCTGATGACGATCGGCTCGCTTTTGTTCCAGGGATCGAAGATCATCGCATAGGTGCCGGGCCGGCGCGCGAAGGCGACAGTCTTGCCGGTGCTGGCGCTGAAGGCCATGCCGTGGGCGCGGGCGGGAAGCGCCACCTGATCGACGATCTCGCCGCGCTCGGTCACGGTCGCAATGGCAAAGGAGCCGTCGGCTGCCCGTATGCCCGAGGCATAGACCGCATCAGTCCGCTCCAGCGCCATCAGCGACCTTGGCGTCAAGGTGGCAAGGAAGCCGAGCCCCGCCGCCTTGACGAAGCTGCGTCGGTTGATCGCGGCACTTTGCATCATCGTCTCAATCTCCGTCCGAAAAGGAAAAGCCGGCCGAAAGGCCGATGGCTGCGCCATATTCGTCGCTGATCCGGGTGATCAGGTCGCGGCTTTCGGCAAGCAGCGTATCGAGCTTGGCCTTCTCCGCATCGCTTGTGGCGACGTCGATATCGGGATTGAGCTTCGGCACGCTGTCGAGCAGTGATTTGAAATCCTCGTCGATCGAGGCGGCGATCGGCTGTTTATCCGGTGGCAGAAGCTCGGCCATGCCGGCCTTCTGCCAGAGCGTGCGCAGGCCCTCCAGATTGGCGGCCATCGATTTCCAGGTGTTCTTGGAGCGCCAGTAGATCGCCATGCGCGGCCGTGGCGCGGTGTCCTTGCCCTTGTAGAATTGCTCCAGCCGCTGGTCGCGGACATTCTCGGCGCCATGGACGAGAATGCCGAGCAGCGCGGTCACCGCTTCCTTGTTGTCCATGAAATCATTGCTCTGCGGGCCTGGATGTTTCCAGCTCGCCTGCACGCCGTCGGGTTTTTCCCAGGCGGCGACGACTTCGCCGGCTTCACGCTGGATATTGCCGGCGACCGCCTCGCCGTAAAGGCAGCGGAAGCTGCCTTTCTGCCCGATGAGATCGTTGGAGCCATTGCCGTAGAGCACGTATTCCAGCGCCGTCAGGCCCTGCAGCGCAACGCTCTTGCCGGCGATCGCATCGACCGTCGCATCCTTTGGATCGGCCTTGGCGATCAGCGCCTGCACCTGCTTGAGGCCGACGCCCTTGCGGTCGGGATAAAACAGGATGTGCTCGAAGAGATTGTCCTGGATAACAGGCCCGGTCTGCACGATCTCGATGATCGACCAGTAGCGGATCGTATCGTCGAAGGCGGATTTCGCCTTGTCGAGCGTCTGCTGCGTACCGTCGGCGCAAAGATCCTTCATCGCCGTCGTCAGCCGGGCGGCCGATTGCTGCATGTTGCGATAGCCGGGACGGATCACCTCGTCGACGGCGCGCTGCATGACGGCGGGAACGGCATCCTCGTTCAGCCCTGCCGGGGGAGCTACGGTCTGGGCGGCCGCGGATGTGGCGAGGCCGATCAGAGTAAGGCAGAGCAGGGGGTGCCAAAGGCGCATCAAAGTGACTCCAGGAATGTAATCAGGGCCGCCCTATCGTCTTTCGGCAGGGAGGAGAAAATGTTGCGGGCCTTTTCAGCTTCGCCGCCATGCCAGAGGATCGCTTCGGTGAGATCACGCGCACGGCCGTCATGCAGGAAAAAGCTGTGTCCGCTGACAGTCCGGGTCAGTCCTATACCCCATAGCGGCGGCGTGCGCCATTCACGTCCGCTTGCAAGGCCGACCTGCTGCCCGTCGGCAAGCCCGTCGCCCATGTCGTGCAGAAGAAAGTCGGAATAGGGCCAGATCAGCTGGAAGGACTGCGCTTTTTCTTGCGTATCCCGCCGGGTGACGAATTTCGGTACATGGCAGGAAATGCAGCCGCTTTCGTAGAAGATGCGCTTGCCCTGCAGCGTCTCGGGGAAACTCGCCTTGCGCCGTGCCGGAACGGCAAGATTTCCGGAATAGAAGGTGACGAGGTCGAGAATGGGACCCGGCGCTTCTTCTGCGCCCAGCCGTTTCTGCACGCCGGTCGGCATATCAAGGCATTTTTCTTCCGCCTTGGTGCAATCGCCCTGCGCATTCGGGTGATCGGGCGTCGAGATGCCGATATCATTGGCGAAGGCATCCGCACTCTGGTCGCGCACCGTGGCGTTCTGCGCCTTCCAGCCGAAGCGGCCAAGCGCGATCTTGCCGCTGCGGTGGTCGCGCACGACCGCCGCCTTGCCGGAGATGCCGTCGTCGTCAGCATCGTCAGGATCGGCATGGGCAAGGATATCGGCCTCGGGAATGGCCTCGATCAGTCCGAGGCCGATCATCGCCGAGGCGACACGCGGCGAAATCGTCGTCGCGGGATCGAGCGGCCCATAGCCAAGGTTCGTCACCGCATAACTCGGCCGGCGCAGCGAGACGGTCTCGCCGTCGCCGAGCGTCACCCTCTCGTCGCGGTAGCTGATCGCCATCTTCCCTTCGGCGCCAAGGCCGGGAACGGCGAGGTCCTGCAGCTGATGGCCGTAGACCGGATCGGGAAAATTGACGACATCGGCACGCGCGACCGCCTTCTCTTCCTCCGGCGTCGTGGCGGTACGGGAAAGCCGCAGGAACATCGAGGTGGCGCTCGGACCTCCCTCCGGCGGTCTGCCGCGGCCGTCATTGACATGGCAGCTCATGCAGGAGCGGGCGTTGAACAGCGGCCCAAGACCATCGGAAGCCTGTGTGGAGGAAGGAGCGGACACCCAGAGCTTGCGGAAGAGCGCATTGCCGAGCTTGAAATTCTGCTCTTCCTCGAAGGGGATATTGGCCGAAATATGCGAGAAGCTGTCTTCGGTGACGGGATCGATAGAGGTTGTCGCACCCGCCTGCATGGCTTCGTATTGTTCGGCCTTGGAAAAATCCGCTGTCGGCCGCGTCACATCGGCGACGCGTTTCAGATCGGCCTCGGAGAGGTCGGTGCGTTTGCTCGGCAGATCGAAACCGGCGGCGATGCTGACGGAAAAACCGGCAAGCGTTGCGCAGAGCGTTGCGCTGGCAAAAAAACGGCGGGCCGGGGCATGCGACATTTCAGGGTCCGGGCCGCTCCGGCTTTCGAAGCGGCCCGCCTTTTTGCTTATTGGAAGACGGCGTTAGGATTATCCAAGCTGTCGGAACCTTCAAGCTGAACCGTGCCGAGATCAAGTGCGGCAATAACGCGCTGCACCGATTTCGTCTGGTCGATCAGCCCGTCGATGGCGGCCTGGACGACGGCGTTGCCGTCCTTGTTGCCTTCGCCGATCATCTGATCGTACTTTTCGACCGTCTCGCCGCGCTTTGCCATGGCATTCATCGCATCGAGCGTCTTGTTGAGCTTGGCTTCCACTTCGGCATCGAGCGCCTTGTCCTTGGCGGCCACCAGATCGTGCAGCGACGGGCCGCTGAGCTTGGTGCCGTCGACGCGGGTATAGTTGCCGGTATAGGCGGCAGCGATGCCGATCGCGTCGTTGAGATGCGAGTTGTAGGTATTGTCCGAGAAGCAATCATGCTCTTCTTCCGGATCGTGCAGCAAGAGGCCGAGCTTCATGCGCTCGCCGGCAAGCTCGCCGTAGGAGAGCGAACCCATGCCCGTCAGGATCGCGACGAGGCCGGCTTTCGGATCAGCTTCGACATTCTTCGTCGCAGCACCATCCGGCTTCCAGTTGTCAGTCATTTCCTGCAGGTCGGAAACGAGCAGGGTGGAGGCGGACTTCAGATACTCGGCGCGGCGGTCGCAATTGCCGTGCGTGCAGTTCTTGAGGTCGTAATCGGTTGCTGGGCGGTCGCCGGCGCCAGGGCCCGTGCCGTTCAGATCCTGACCCCAGAGCAGGAATTCGATGGCATGATAGCCGGTCGCGACATTGGCTTCGATGCCGCCGGCCTCGGCCAGCGTGCCGGAGAGGAATTCCGGCGTCAGCTTGGAGGCGTCGACATCCTTGCCGTCGATCTTGATCGTCTTGTTGGCGATGACATTTGCCACATAGAGAGAATTTTCGTCGCTCTCGGTGCCGTAGGAAGCGTCGACATAGTCGATCAGGCCTTCATCGAGCGGCCAGGCGTTGACCCTGCCTTCCCAGTCGTCGACAATCGGATTGCCGAAGCGATAGACTTCCGTCTGCTGGTAGGGGACGCGCGCCTTGATCCAGGCGTCCCTGGCCGCCTTGAGCGTCGCGTCGGTCGGCGCCTTCAGGAAGGCGTCGATCGCAGCATCGAGCGCCTTGGCCGTCGTCAGCGAGTCCTCGTATTTCGCATGCGCCACATCGGCATAGTGTTTCACCACGCTAGCAGCGTCGGTCTCGGCATGCGCGGGAAGGGCGAGCAGGGCTGCGGGGGCGATCGCCAGCACGGCTGCGCGGAATTTGCGGTTGAGCTTCATGATCCTCTCCTCTGACGGGATTTTCCGTCTAATCGGGCTTCGTCTCTTCGCGCAAAAGCAAACTGGTGTCAAATTCTCTAGTTTGGAATGATTTTAAGAATAGACAGGCGCGGCTAACCGGTCATTTTTGACCGGCATTTGCTTGAAAAACCGGCAGCTGCGCAGGCCTCTGTAAGCCGCGTCAGCCCTTGCGCTGCATGCGGCAGAAGAAGAAGCCATCGGTATCGGTGGAGGCGGGCGTCAGCGTTACCGTCAGGCCGTCGGACGAATGCGGACGCGGGGCATCGTTGCCGAACAGGGCTTCCCAGGCAGGCAGGGCGCTGACGAGCTGAAAGTCAGGATTATCAGCCGTGAAGCGGCGCGCCTGCTCCTCGTTTTCCTGGGGCAGGACCGAGCAGGTCACATAGATCAGATCGCCGCCTGATTTGACGAAGCCGCTCGCCTGCGCCAGCGCGTCCTGCTGCTGGGCGGTGCGCTCGTCGAGGTTTTTCGCCGTCAGCCGCCACTTCGTATCGGGGCGGCGGCGCCACGTGCCGGTGCCGGTGCAGGGCGCGTCGACCAGCACCTTATCGCAGCGTCCGGCAAGGGCGGAGAGCGCTCTGGCGTCGTCATGCACCTGGACATTGCGCGTGCCCGCCCGCTTCAGCCGCTCGATGATCGGCGCCAGCCGTTTGCGGTCGGCGTCATAGGCGTGAACCTGTCCCTTGTTCTGCATGGCGGCCGCCATGGCGAGCGTCTTGCCGCCGCCGCCGGCGCAATAATCGAGAACCTGTTCGCCATCATGGGCGAGCACCAGGTCGGCAACGATCTGCGATCCCTCGTCCTGAACTTCGAACCAGCCCTTCTGGAACGAAAGCTCGGCTGTCACGTTGGGAAGACGCGAGGCGCCTTCGCCAGCGGCAATCCGGATGCCGTAGCGGGCGATCTTTGCTGCATGCGCGTTGGCTCTTTCGAGCGCCTTGACGACCTTGTCGCGGGAGGCTTTGAGCAGGTTGGCGCGCAGATCGAGCGTCGGGCGGGCGGCGAGCGCCTGTGCCTCGGCGAGCCAGCCGGCGCCGAAGGCCTGTTCGAAGGAGGGTTGGACCCATTCGGGAATATCGCCGCGAATATGCGGCGGCGCATCGTCGAGCGAGCGGCTTTGAAAGGCCGCAACGGCGTCGGCCGAAAGCGGCGCCGGCGCAAACTTGTCGTCCGCCAACTCAGCGGCAAGACTGTCTGATGTAAAACCCCATTGGCGAAACATGACGGCGTGGGCAACGGCCGCAGCACTGTCGTCATCCATCAGCCAGGCATGGGAAAGCCGCATGCGCAGTGCGTCATAGACGATGTTGCCGATCGCAGCACGATCGCCGGAGCCGGCGAAGCGGTGCGCGAGGCCCCAGTCCTTCAGCGCGTCGGCGACGGGCCGCTTGCGGGCATCGATGTCCGCGAGCACAGAAATCGCCCCTTCGAGGCGGCCGCCCAGACGCATTCACATGTCTCCTGTTGCCGTGGCGTGTGAACGATTAGCGCAAACGCGAGTGTCACGCAGTCAATTGTTCACAAGTCTCAACCGGGTGGTAACCGCGATTGACGGCAAGAGCAAGCGCCGCTTCCGGCGCAGTCAGTGCTGGCCTCAGCCGATGACCTGGTAGCAAACCTTCGCAGTGCCGGAGCTCACCATGCCGATATTCTGGGCGGCGGCGCGCGACAGGTCGATCACACGACCACGGATGAACGGACCACGATCGTTGATACGAACGACGACGGTGCGGCCATTGTTGCGGTTGGTGACCTTCACCTTGGTGCCGAAAGCAAGTGAACGATGTGCGGCAGTCAAGATGGCAGGGTTCATACGTTCCCCGGAAGCAGTTTTGGAGCGAAGTGCGTACCATGAAGCACCGCCACAACCATTGCCAGCAAAACCTTCCGCCGGAAGCATGGAAGAACAGGCTGCAATAGTTACAGCGGCGATAATAGAACGACGTATGTTCTTCAAAACAGAGTATCCCTCAACTATTGAACTCAACGCCCTTGCAGGCGGCGGGGCTTAAATCTGTGAAAAAGTGGCGAAAAAGTGCCGCTGCTGTTCACGGAATATTACAATCGGTAACATTCGTGAGTGTGATGACGAGATTTCAGGAATGCGCGCCGCGCCCAAACGTAGAAAAAAGCTAATAAAATCAGTTAAAATCCGAACGAATTTTCCGAAGGGATAGTTAACGCCATGGCGTTCACGAAAATCGCGAAAATATTTTTCCGATTTCGCCATATTTACTGCCACATTTGGGCAAATTCAAAGGCCGTTAACCATAAGATGCGGCGAAAATTGTCCGGCCAAAGCGGGAAAGTAGGAATTTCCTACTCATTTTGGGCGAGCACATCCGTCGCAAACAGGACTGGGTTCTACTACTACCGCCAGCATCCATCCCGCCACAATTGCGCAAGCGACATAGGATAGTTCGGGAAGGAGAATGCGAAGCCGGCGGCCTTCAGTTTCGCATTCGAAACCCTTTTATTCTCCCCGTAGAAAGTGCGCGCCATCGGCGTCAGTTCGGCGGTTTCGAACGCCTGCTCCGGCGGCGGTTCGACGCCCATCAGGCGGGCGGCCTCGACGATCACATCCTGCGGCGGGCCGGGCCGGTCATCGGTGACATTATAGATGCCGCCGAGGTGGTGCTCCGACAGGAAACGTGTCGCAGCACCAATATCCTCGACGCGGATGCGGTTGAACACCTGGTCCTTCTTGATCAGCCGTCGCGCCGTGCCCTTGTCCAGATTGCAGAAGGCGTTGCGTCCCGGCCCATAGATACCTGAAAGGCGAAGCACCGCCGCCGGCACGCCGCGCTCCCGGCCCATTGCCAGCCAGCCCTCTTCCGCCTCGAGCCGCTCGGTCGACCGTCCGGAAACGGGCAGGCAGGGCGTTTCCTCGCTCACCCAGGCGCCCTGGTGATCGCCATAGACGCCGACGGTGGAGAGATAACCGATCCATTCGAGCTTCGGCAGCAGGCGTGCGCCGTCTTTACCGAGCAGCCGCAGCAGCGGGTCGGCCTGTCCAGGTGAGATCGACTGCACGAGATGCGTGACGCTTGCCAGCGCCTGGCGGAGCCCGTCCTCCATGCTCTCTCCGTCGAAAAGGAACGCTTCGATGCCGTTTTCGCGGAGCGCTTCCACTTTGTCAGGTGAGCGCGTGGTGCCGGAAACCCGCACGCCGTCGCCGGTAAAGGCCTTGGCGATTGCCGTGCCGGAATAACCGCAGCCAAAGATCATCACATGCATCAGCTCACTCCCGCCAATCGCCATTCGCTCAATACGTCGTCATCTCTCTCATCCGCCCGTTGTGCGGCAAAGGCCGCAAATTCGCCAGCCTCCATCAGCCGCGAAAGCGCCCATACCGCCATGCCGCGCACCACAGGCGAGGGATCCTCCGAAAGCCCGCGACATTGCCCGATAAACGCCTTGTCGCCGGAATTGCCGGCGGCGATCAGCACGTTGCGGATAAAGCGGTCGCGGCCGATCCGCTTCACCGGCGAGCCGCTGAAAAAGGCACGGAAGGCGGCATCGTCGAGTGTCAGCAGAAAGGCGATCGACGGCTCCTTCAGATCTTCCCGCGCCTTGAGCTTCATCTCGGAGGCGGAGCTTGCGAACTTGTTCCAGGGACAGGCGGCAAGACAGTCGTCGCAGCCATAGATGCGGTTGCCGATCAGAGCGCGCAAATCGGCCTCGATCGGTCCCTTGTGCTCGATGGTGAGATAGGAGATGCAGCGCCGCGCGTCGATCTGGTAAGGCGCCGGGAAGGCGGCCGTCGGACAGATGTCGAGACAGGCGCGGCAGGAGCCGCAATGATCGGTTTCCGCTTCATCGATCACGAGATCGGCGGTGGTGAACATCGTGCCGAGGAACAGCCAGGAACCATGCGTGCGGCTGACGAGATTGGTGTGTTTGCCTTGCCAGCCGAGCCCGGCCGCCGCCGCCAGCGGCTTTTCCATGACAGGCGCTGTATCGACGAAGACTTTGACGTCGGCGCCCGCCCGCGCCGCAAAGCGCGTGGCGATCTCCTTCAGTCGGCCCTTGATGACGTCGTGATAATCGCGGTTGCGGGCATAGACCGAAATCGCTGCCTTGTCCGGCTTGTCGAGAATGCCGCGGGGATCTTCTTCCGGCGCGTAATTGAGGCCGAAGACGACGACGGAGCGCACTTCGCTCCACAGCGTGCGCGGATCGCCGCGCCGGTCGCGCGTCTCCGCCATCCAGTCCATCGTCCCGTGGCGCCCGGCATCGATGAACTGGCCCAGACGTTCTTTCGCTTGCGGGATCGCATCCGGGCGCGTGATGCGGCAGAGATCGAAGCCCTTGGCGGCAGATTCCGCCCGGACGAACTCGGTCAAATTGTCGCGGCGGCGGCGGTCTTTGTCGTCAGGTTCGGGCATGAAGAGCCCTCGTCAGAAATCAAGATCGGCATAATGTGAAACCGGTGTCAGGCCGCGCACGCGCTCGGTCAGCATCGGCCGGAAGGACGGACGCGACTTCAGCCGCTGGTACCAGTCCTTGACGACGGGCGAATCCGCCCACTCGATCTCGCCGAGATAATCGAGGATCGAGATCGAGGCCGCAGCGGCAAGGTCAGCATAGCTCATCCGCTCGCCGGCCAGCCACTGACGCGAGCCGGCAAGCCAGGTCAGATAGCGCATATGCTGGCGGATATTTGCGCGAGCCGTGCGCAAAACCTTCGAATCCGGTGCTCCGCCGCCCTGATCGGCGCTCATCTGCAACTTATAGACACGCTCGCGGGCGAGCGGCTTGGTCACGTCGTTTTCCATCTTCTGCATGAACCATTCGGTCAGCCGGCGGATTTCCGCGCGCTGGAAAGGGTCTTCGGCGAGCAGCCGCCGGTCGCGCTTCAAGACGCCATGCGTCTCGTCCAGATATTCGGATATGACGCTCGCGCCGCAGAGCGCGCGCATGCTGTCGTCGACATAAACAGGCAGCGTGCCGGCCGGATTGAGCGCCAGGAAATCCCGGCGTTTCTCCCATGTCTGCTCTTCGATCAGATCCGCCTGATAGCCGTATTCCGCCAGGATCAGCCGGACGAAGCGAGATGCGGATGACATGGGATGATGATAAAGCGTGGGCATCGATACTCGGGCGTTGTGATTGCTGTTACAGGACTGTGTGGCAACTCGATTATAGCGCCCTAGTCATGACTCATTGGTTGAAGCTATAGGAGCTTGGCCCCGCCAATACAAGCGAATCGGATTTTACGCCGTCTGACGATGGCAAAACACGGTCTAACGAATGATTTGAAACGGCGGCCTGATCGACCCAAGCGTTCAGGCCCGGCCGAACTTTAAACCGGAGACAATGTATGGATTATATAAGTGCTATCATTCTCGGTATCATAGAGGGGATCACCGAGTTTCTGCCGATCTCGAGCACCGGCCATCTCATCATTGCGGAGCAATGGCTCGGCCACCGGTCGGACATGTTCAACATCGTCATCCAGGCGGGTGCCATTCTCGCCGTCACTATCATCTACTGGCGTCGTCTGGTGGATCTGGTGCTCGGCTGGCGCGACCCGGTCAATCGCGATTATGCCGCCAAGCTGATCGTCGCCTTTCTCATCACCGCCATTCTCGGACTGGTCGTCAAGCGGCTCGGCTTTGAACTGCCGGAGACTGCAACACCGATTGCCTGGGCGCTCATCATCGGCGGTATCTGGATGATCTTTGCCGAGTGGGCCGCCGCCCGCAGACCGCCCCATAAAGAGATCACCTGGCTTGTCGCCATCCTGGTCGGTATCGCCCAGATCGTTGCCGGCGTCTTCCCGGGAACCTCGCGCTCCGGCGCCACGATCTTCGTTGCCATGCTGGCAGGCACGGGCAACCGTGCTGCGGCGACCGAATTCGCCTTTCTCGTCGGCATTCCCACAATGTACGCCGCCAGCGGCTATGAATTGCTGAAGACGTTCAGGGATGGCGGAGCGGCAGGTGAAGACTGGACGGCGCTCGGCATTGCCTTCGTCGTCTCCACGGTCGTCGCCTTCATCGCCGTCAAATGGCTGCTGGCCTATATCAGAAGCAACCGGTTTACGCTGTTTGCCATCTACCGCATCATTCTCGGTGTTTTGCTGCTCGGCATGGCCGCGACCGGCTTGATTGCCTGAGGCATTCGTCCCACATTTGCATTCGCGCAACTCCCGGCGCGAATGCAAATGCCCCGTCGGACCGCACAAACAGGCACCCGATTACCGGCAAAGCGCCGATTTTTTCAGTTAGAGCAATTCCAGGAAAAGTGCGAAGCGGTTTTCCGTCCGGAATTGCTTAAAAACAAAAGGATAGAGCGGTTCTGCGCTTCCGTTAAAAGCTGAACCGCTCTAGTCATTGAGGGGATACGCTCCCGCCGCCGTTTTGAAGCAGGCGAGACTGAGCGGCGATCTCGAAGCGCCCTGTTTCAGGCGTTCCGATGACTGCTTGCTGGGAGCAGGATGCCGGCGCAGGGCCGGGCTTTTCGTCAATGGATGATCGAAGCCGTAGAGCAAGGATCGACGCCGTAGGCCGGCGAGCAATCGCCCTTTACCGCCGCGACCGAACCGGGCGCAACGAAAGAGCCTGCAAGGATAACCAGCGCCGCACACGCAAACAGGAGCGCGATTGACTTGCCCATTGAGAATTGCCTTTCACAGTGATTGCCGCGCGCGACCGCAGGCGTTGAGTCCGTTGGAAGACGCGCGGGTTTGGTAGTCAGTGGAATGGCAAATAGCAATAAACGTTCCTGCTAAATTTGGCGTTAATTCCACAAAATTTCCGATGCGTCTTTTATGCAACGCTGCTGAATATGCCGAGCACCAGAACACTTCAAACTTGCGCCGGGCTTTGCAGGACACGGCAACACCAAAAGGCCGCCCGCGGCATCCGCAGACGGCCAAGTCTCATTGTCTGGAAAAGATGGTCAGGCGGCCTTGCCGGTGCCGGTGTATTGGCCGTGCGGACGATAGTGCACCAGATAGGAGCCGAGCACCGATGCCACCATCGTGGGCGCAATGCCGAGGCCCTTCAGCGTGCGGCCTTCCGCCTCGGCTTCCGGGGAGACGACATTGTCGCGCTTCAGCATGCGCACCTGGTCCGGCGTGATCGGTGGCGTGATAAAGGGGATCAGCGAGGCGATGCTGCCGATCATCGAAGCGACGCCGAAGGGCAGGGATACCAACGGGTTCTTGCGGCACGTCACCTTCAGCATCGTCTCGAGACATTCGCGGAAGCTCAGCACCTCAGGCCCGCCAAGCTCATAGACCTTGCCGCCGGCGACCTTGCCGTCGACGGCGCGGGCGACGGCCTCGGCGACATCCTCGACATAGACAGGCTGGAATTTCGTCTTGCCGCCGCCGATGAGCGGCAGGATCGGCGACATGCGCGCCATCTCGGCAAACTTGTTGAAGAAACTGTCCTCCGGTCCGAAGACGATCGACGGACGGAAGATCACTGCATCGGGCTTGACCGAGAGGATGGCCGTTTCGGCGCGACCCTTGGTGCGGCCATAGTCGGAATCGGACTTCGCGTCGGCGCCGATCGCCGAAATATGCGTCAGTGTCGCACCTGCGCCGCGCGCCGCCTCGGCGATCGCACGGCCGCCGAATTCCTGTACGGCGTCGAAAGTGTTGCGGCCGGTCTCATGCAGAATGCCGACGCAGTTGACGACGTGGCTCGCACCGTCGACGGCGCGGTCGATCGAGCTGCGATAGCGCAGGTTCGCCTGCACGAAGGAGATCTGGCCGACATTGCCGAGCGGCTGCAGGAAGCCGGCGAGATCGGGACGGCGCACGGCGACGCGGATGTTATAGCCGCGCTTGGCCAGCGCCCGAACCACGTGCCTGCCCACGAAGCCGGACCCTCCGAACACGGTGACGAGCGGCGGCAGGTTGGCAAGGGTCATGGCAGGCTCCTCGAAAGGCTTGGCGGGATGCTGAATTGGCTCTCGTCTTAGCCGAATCCCGGCGCGACGGGAAGGCCCATCACGCCGTCAGTTTTTTGCGAACGCGAAGTTGCTCAGACGCCTTCGACGACGACCATTTCCGCATCGGCCGCTTCCTGGCGGATTTTCGCGGCGATCTGGTATTCCGGCGAATTATAGCAGTCGACCGCATGTTGCATCGACGGGAATTCGATCACCACGTTGCGGGCGCGCGCCTTGCCCTCGAGTTCGGTGAAAGCGCCGCCGCGCGCCAGGAAATTCGCCCCATATTTTTCGAAGGCCGGCTTCGCCGCCGTCACATAATCCTTGTAGCGCTCGGCATCGCGAACGTCGACGCGGGCGATCCAGTATCCTTTGGCCATGGTCTTCTCCCTTTAATTTAGCGATTTGCCGGCCAGAGTGCGCTCACCATCTCGCTGAGGATCGCGCGGGCGGCATCTCGAGGATCCGGCGCCTTGACGACAGGCCGGCCGACGACGAGATGCGTCGCTCCCGCCTTCAGTGCGTCGAAAGGCGTCATCACCCGTTTCTGGTCGCCCTTGTCGCTACCATCAGGGCGAATGCCGGGGGTGACGATCGCCATGTCGGAGCCGACGATTTCGCGCACCGCGGCTGCTTCCTCCGCCGAGCAGACGATACCGCCCATGCCGGCTGCGCGCGCCTGTTCGGCGCGGCGCAGCACCAGGCTGTGCGGGTCGTGTTGGTAGCCGGCATCGGCAAGGTCGTCGGCATCCATCGAGGTCAGCACGGTCACGCCGAGCAGGCAGAGGCCGGAGCCGGCCGCGGCCTCGACCGCCGCCTTCATCGCCTTCGGATAGGCATGCAGCGTCAGCATCGACATGCCCATCTTGGCGATGTTCTCGACGCCCGAGGCCACGGTATTATCGATGTCGAGCAGCTTCATGTCGAGGAAGATCTTCTTGCCGCTGGCGGCAAGATCGCGGGCGAATTCCAGGCCGCCGGCAAAGACCAGCTGATAGCCGATCTTGTAGAAGAGAATGTCGTCGCCGAGCGTGGAAACCAGTCTTTCCGCCTCGCCGATCGTTGGAACATCCAGGCCGACGATCAACCGCTCGCGTGCGTCCATCTGAGGTCACCCCTGCCAGTCTTCGATGGGTGTCCAGTCGCATGATAAGCGGCGATCCGCAAGACCGAAAGCATAGAGATTGCCGCCGCCGCCCGGCTGGTCTCGGTCGCGGGAGATCGGCCTGCCCGCCAAATGGCATTTGAGCAGCGTGCCGACGCCGCCATGGCCGACAAAGGCGATCGGCGCCGTCGCATCATGCGTGGCGAGAACGGCGTTCACAGCCTCGACGATGCGGGCCTGCGCATCGATGGCGCGCTCCCAACCCTTGAAGCTCTGCTCCGGATGGGCAAAGAACCAGTTTGCTGCTTCTTCGAATTGCGGCGGCGGCAGGAAGCCGGTGGCCGAGCGGTCGTTCTCGTGCATGCCGTGCACGATCTCGACGGTCACGCCGGAAGCTTTCGCCAGGATTTCGGCCGTCTCGATCGCCTTCGTCTCGTCGCTGGAGACGATGCGCTGCAACTGCCTCGCCCAGCCGCTTTCGGCCGCTTTGCGGGCGCGCGCCGCGCCGACATCGGAAAGCCCCCATTTCGGCACGGGCACGTTGGCGTCGATCCTGACCTGCGGATGGGTGATGTAGATCCCGAACATCTCAGCCGCGCCGATAGAGCCAGAGCTGCGCCGGCGGAATGTTGCGCATGACGAAGTCGAAATGCTGGATGTGGTAGCGGTCGGGATTGGCGGCGATCGGCGAGATCGCGCCGTAGGAAATCTGCACCATCGGCCGGCCGGCCGGCATCCGGTCAAGCAGGCTTTCGAGCAGCGAGATCCGCATCGCCATCGGGAAGTTCAAAAGCGGAATGCCCGAGACGACGGAATCGAACATCTGGTCGCTGAAGTCGCCAAGCGTCTTCTGCAGATCGAAGGCGTCGCCGTTGATGAAGTGCACGCCGGGATAGCTTCGCTTCAGATGTTCGTGGAAATCCGTCGAATATTCGATAGCGACAAGACTTTCCGGGCGGACCCCGCGGCCGAGGATGGCTTTGGTGATGGCGCCCGTGCCGGGCCCCAGTTCGAGCACCGGCAGCCCCGAATTGAGGTCGACGACGCTTGCCATTCGCTTGGCCGTGATCGAGGACGTCGGCACGATCGAGCCCACCGTCTTCGGTCCCTGCATCATACCCCTGAAGAAGCGGATCTCGTCGTCGAACCTCTTCCCGAACCGCTCTTTCACCTTGACCCGTAAGCGCATTCTCCACCCATCCGCATGTTGATCGAATGCCTTAATATGCCGTTTGTCGCTTAAGGGACAAGGTTTTTCGCAACAAGAACATCGGCATCAACAGCTCATGCGGCTTGCGACGCCGGATGGGGCATGAGATCGGCAAGCCTTTCGCTCAAATGATCGGCGTCGATAGGGGCGCGCAGCTTCACGTCGGTATTGTCGAAATAGAGATAGACGTCGCGGCCCTTGGTTCGCGCGGGTACAGGCGCCAGCACTCTCGGCGCATTCTCAGGTTCCCCGCCGCTTGCCCAGGCGCGGATACGTTGCGCCCATATGTCGAGCGCTTCGTCCTCGTAGCCGCTGACATAGAGCTTTTCCGAGCCATGCAGGCGGCAATAGATGAAATCGGCGGTGATATCCATCAGCAGCGGCCATTTCACCGTATCGGCGCAGACGAGAGCGACCTTGTGGCGCCTCAGCATCTCGATGAAGGCGGGTGAGCGGAAGCTCTCATGGCGGATCTCCAGCGCATGCCGGATCGGCTGATGCCCGTCGCATGTAAGCCAGGCCGGTCCCTTGATATGCCAGTCGTGCCGTTTCGCCAGTGCTATTGCCGCGTCGCGGGTGTGCGGCAGCAGCGACAAAAAGCTTTCAAAAAGCGATGGGTCGAAGACCATGTTCGGCGGGAATTGCCAGAGGATCGGCCCGAGCTTGGGGCCGAGCCGCAGCAGGCCGGAGGCGAGGAAATTGGCGAGCGCCGTCTGGATATCCTGCAGCCGCAGCATATGGGTGATGAAGCGCGGTCCCTTGACCGCGAAGACGAAATCATCCGGCGTCTCGTCGCGCCAGCGGCCGAAGCTTTCGGGCCGCTGCAAACCGTAGAAAGTGCCGTTGATCTCGATCGACCGGAAGTGCCGGGCGGCATAAGAAAGTTCCTGCTTCTGCGGCAGGTCCTTTGGGTAGAATTGGCCGCGCCAAGGCGCATAGGTCCAGCCGGATATGCCGATGCGCACCGCTCCCGTCTTTTTGGTCATGGGATCCTCCATTTTGACAGGAGGAAAAACGGCAATGGGCGGCCTTCGTTCCGCTCAGACGCGCATCGGCATCAGCACGTAGAGGGCATCGTCGCCCGCCGTGTCGCGGATCAGCGTCGGCGAGCCGGCATCGGCAAGCAGGAAGATCGCTTCCTCGCCGGAAAGCTGGGCGGTGATGTCGAGCAAGTATTTGGCGTTGAAGCCGATTTCCATCGCATCCGTGTCGTAGCCGACGGCAACTTCTTCCGTCGCGCTGCCGGAATCGGGATTGTTGACGGTCAGCATCAGCTGCCCCTCGGAAAGCGCCAGCTTGACGGCGCGTCCGCGCTCGGAAGAGATGGTCGAGACGCGGTCGACGGCCTGTGCGAAACTCGTGCAGTCGACCCGCATTTCCTTGTCGTTGCCGGTGGGGATGACGCGCTGATAATCCGGGAAGGTGCCGTCGATCAGTTTCGAGGTCATGACGATCGAGCCGATGGTCAGGCGGATCTTGGCGTCCGAGACCTCGACGGTCACCATCACCTCGGGATTGTCGACCAGCTTCTGCAGCTCGCCGACCGTCTTGCGCGGAATGATGATGCCGGGCATGCCCTCGGAGCCGGAGGGCGCGTCGACATCGGCGCGCGCCAGCCGGTGGCCGTCGGTCGCAACCGCCCTCAGCTTCAGCTGGCCGTTGCTCTCGATCGTGTGGAAGAAGATGCCGTTGAGATAATAACGCGTCTCTTCCGTCGAAATCGCGAACTGGGTGCGGTCGATCAACATCTTCAGATCGGCCGCCTTCAGCTTGAAGGAGTGCGTGAAGGTGCCGGCTGTGAGATCAGGGAAGTCCGATTCCGGCAGGCACTGCAGTGAGAATTTCGAGCGGCCGGACTGCACGGTCATCGCGCCGCCATCCGGGCTGGTGGCAAGCAGCACTTCCGAGCCGTCGGAAAGCTTGCGCACGATGTCGTAGAGAAGATGCGCGGGAACGGTGGTGGCGCCGGGCTGCTCGACGCTAGCAGGTGTCGCCTCGGTGATTTCGAGGTCGAGGTCGGTCGCCTTCATATCGAGCTTCTGGCCGTCGGCTTTGAGCAATACGTTGGACAGGATCGGGATCGTGTTGCGGCGTTCGACCACGCGGTGGACGTGGTTCAGCGATTTCAACAGGTTTGACCGCTCAATAGTAATACGCATGGGATGCTACCGCTTTCGACCGTGACTGTCCGGGCGCGTCGAGCACCCGAAGAATGCTGTCCCGGCTTGAGGCCGGGGGAGTGGACGGGCAAAATGGCAGACTTCAGCATTGCTTTGCAAGAGGCATGGACGCCCGCACCCCTGCATTTGCGGTTTTCCAGAGGAATGCTCACAGAAATCCGAACCCTTGCCGAAGCGGTGCGGCTCGCCCATAAGGGTTCGATGCCGGCGACGAGCCGGCGGGACGAAAGCAAATGGCATGAATGAGGAAACCACAACGGACGCCGCCAGCCGGCGAAGCTTCCGCCTGCACAATGCAACGGTGCCGGCGCGGCCGCTGGAGCCGGCGCTCTATCTCGTCGCCACCCCCATCGGCAATCTCGGCGACATCACGCTGCGGGCGCTGGAAACGCTGGCCGGCGCCGATGTGCTTGCCTGCGAGGATACGCGCGTCACCCGCGTGCTGCTCGACCGCTACGGCATCCAGAACCGCCCCTTTGCCTATCATGAGCATAATGCCGACGAGGCTGGCCCAAGGCTGCTGCAGGCGCTCGAAGCCGGGCGCTCGGTGGCGCTGGTTTCCGATGCCGGCACGCCGCTGGTCTCCGATCCCGGCTATCGGCTGGCGCAACAGGCGATAGCGGCAGGTTACCGCGTCATCCCCATTCCCGGCGCCTCCGCACCGCTGGCCGCCCTTGTCGGCTCCGGCCTGCCGAACGATGCCTTTCTTTTCGCCGGTTTCCTGCCCGCCAAGGACAAGGCCCGTCGCGACCGTCTCGGTGAACTTGCCGCGGCCCCCGCGACGCTGATCTTCTTTGAATCGCCGCATCGCATCGGCGCAACGCTTCTGGCCGCCGCCGATGTGCTCGGCGGCGCTCGGCCCGCCTCCGTCTGCCGCGAGCTGACCAAGACCTTTGAGGAGTTCCGCCGCGGCACGCTTGCCGACCTCGCAGCGCATTATCAGCAGGTGGAAAACGTCAAGGGCGAGATCGTCCTCGTGATCGGCCCGCCGGAGCCGGTCGAGACGGATGAGGCCGATGTCGAAGCCATGCTGGCCGACCTGTCGAAGTCAATGCCGACGGCAGGCGCCGCGACCGAGGCCGCCCGCCTCACCGGCCTGCCGCGCAAGCTGCTCTATCAGCGCCTGCTGGAGATCAAGAACGCCGATGGGCGATAGTGATCTCACCACCATCAGGAGGAAGGCGCTGCGCCGGGGCCGCATGTCGGAATATGTCGCGGCCGCCTTCCTGATGCTGAAGGGCTATCGCATCCTGGCGCTGCGCCACCGCACCAAGCTTGGCGAGATCGACATCATCGCCCGCAAGGGCGATCTCGCCGTCTTCGTCGAGGTCAAGGCCCGCCATGGCGAGGCCGCGGCGGTCGATGCCGTCTCTGTCGCCGCGCAGAAGCGCATACGGGCAGCAAGCGATCTCTGGCTCGCCCGCCAGAGGGATCAGGCCCACCTTTCCCAGCGTTATGATATCGTCGCGATCATGCCGGGCCGGCTGCCGCGGCATTTTATTGACGCTTTCTGAGCCCCTTTCGACCCATCGGATTTCCGGATCGTTAAACTTTTAGTCCCCGCTTGAACCAGGTCCTTACGACTCTCTGCTATCCCGTCTCGGCAGGGATAACAATTGGGGGTTGTTTCATGGCCTGGAAGCTGATGCTTGCAAGTGCGGTCGCCATGGCCGCGCGCTCGGTGCCGTATGCCGTGGCGAAGCCGGCCGGAAAGTCCTTCGTCGCGCATGCGAGCGATCTGCTGCCGCTGAAATCCACGCCGATCAATCCGGACTGGATCGTCAGCGGCAATCCGCAGGCCCGCACCGCCGAACATTCGCGCGGCCATGACGAGGCCTCGCTGACGGCGATCTGGGATTGCACGGCGGGCGAATTCCGCTGGTATTTCGGCTGGGACGAGACGGTGATGATCCTCGAAGGCGAGGTCCATATCACTGCCGAGGACGGCACCGAACGAACGCTCTGCGCCGGCGACGTCGCCTTTTTCGCCGGAGGAACCTGGGCGAGCTGGCGGGTCGACAATTACGTCCGCAAGGTCGCCTTCCTGCGCAAGCCCTTCCCGAAGCCCTTGGCCATCGCCTACCGCCTCCGCAACATGCTGCGCAACAACGGCAACCAGGGCATCGCTGCCTGAAAACTGCGACCGGAAGCCCTTGATTGACCGTTGCGTTTGATATCTGGCCGACCTACATCTGTCCGGCATTCAGCGAGGGATGGAAATGGCCAAGATCACCAATGTAGCGGTCCAGATGGACCATGTCGCCGGCATCAATATCGCAGGTGATTCCACCTTCGCCATGAGCCTGGAAGCCCAAGTGCGCGGCTACAAGCTGTTCCATTATACCCCCGAGCGCCTGAGCTTTCGCGACGGCAAGCTTTATGCCAGCGTCGAGCCGATGGTACTGCGCGACGTCAAGGGCGATCACTATGAGCTTGGCGCGCCCGAGCGCGTCGATCTCGCGACAATGGATGTCGTGCTGCTGCGCCAGGACCCGCCCTTCGACATGGCCTATATCACCTCGACGCATCTGCTCGAGCGCATCCACCCGAAGACGCTCGTCGTCAACGATCCGGCCTGGGTGCGCAATTCGCCGGAAAAAATCTTCGTCACCGAATTCTCCGACCTGATGCCGAAGACGCTGATCACCAAGGATGCCGCCGAGATCCGCCGCTTCCGCGACGAGATGGGCGATATCATCCTGAAGCCGCTCTACGGCAATGGCGGCGCCGGCGTCTTCCATTCGACCCGCGACGACCGCAACCTCTCATCGCTGCTGGAAATGTTCGGCCAGCTCTTCCGCGAGCCCTTCATCGCCCAGCAATATCTGCCTGACGTGCGCAAGGGCGATAAACGCATCATCCTGGTCGACGGCGAATTCGCCGGGGCCATCAACCGGGTTCCCGCCGAGCACGACAGCCGCTCCAACATGCATGTCGGCGGCCGCGCCGAGGCGACCGAACTGACGCCGCGCGAACAGGAAATCTGCGCCCGCATCGGCCCGGCGCTGAGGGAACGCGGCTTTCTGCTCGTCGGCATCGATGTGATCGGCGATTATATGACCGAGATCAACGTCACCTCGCCCACCGGCATCCGCGAGGTCAAGAAGTTCGGCGGCGCCGATATCGCAGCCCTGCTTTGGGACGCGATCGAGCGCAAGCGCGGCTGAGCCTGCCCATGACCGTTTGGTCCCGCGACCGAGCACAACCAAGGTCACAGCGGATGCCTGACTATGTTCTTTGATTGTTCTTGTTTTATTCCGGCTTCCATGCCAGATTGCAACCGCTAGCCTTCAAGGTTCGGCGGGCGGTATGGTAGAGTTTGCGGGACAAGGGATGGGCATATGGTCGCGCGTGTCAGTACGGTGGCATTTCAGGGTATCGAAGGTGTGCCGGTCGAGGTCCAGGTCATGGTCGCTCCCGGCAAGGTCGGCATGCAGATCGTCGGTCTGCCCGACAAGGCGGTTGCCGAAAGCCGCGAGCGCGTGCAGGCGGCCCTCCACGCCTCCGGCCTGGCGCTGCCGGCCAAGCGCGTGACGGTCAATCTGGCGCCGGCCGACCTGCCGAAGGAAGGCTCGCATTTCGACCTGCCGATCGCCCTTGCCCTGATGGTCGCCCTCGGCGCCATTCCCGCCGATGCCCTGTCGGATTTTGTCGTCGTCGGCGGCACGATCGCCGCCATATCAGGCGCGCTGCCGGCCGCGATCGGCGCCAATGCACTCGGCAAGGGGCTGATCTGCCCGGCCGAAAGCGGCGCCGAAGCCGCCTGGGCCGGCGCCGATGTCGATATTCTCGCCCCCCGCAGCCTGATCGCCCTTGCCAATCATTTCCGTGGCACGCAGGTCCTATCCCGGCCGGAAGCGTCGATCCGCGCCAATGCCGCAAACCTGCCGGATCTTGCCGAGATCAAGGGCCAGGAAAGCGCCAAGCGCGCGCTCGAGGTGGCCGCGGCCGGCGGCCATAACCTTTTGATGGTCGGTCCTCCCGGCTCCGGCAAGTCGATGCTGGCGGCTAGGCTCCCGTCGATCCTGCCGCCGCTTTCGGCCGCCGAACTACTCGAGGTGTCGATGGTTCATTCGATTGCCGGCCAACTCTCCGGCGGCAAGCTTTCCGATCGCCGGCCCTTCCGTACCCCGCATCATTCCGCCACCATGGCAGCCCTTGTCGGCGGCGGCCTGCGCGCCCGTCCGGGCGAAGCCTCGCTTGCCCATCACGGCGTGCTGTTTCTCGACGAGTTTCCCGAATTCACGCCGCAGGCGCTCGATGCGCTGCGCCAGCCGCTCGAAGGCGGCGAATGCGTCATTGCGCGCGCCAATCACCGCGTCTCCTATCCGGCGAAATTCCAGCTGATCGCGGCGATGAACCCTTGCCGCTGCGGCATGGCGGGTGAGCCGGGCCACACCTGCGCCCGCGGCCCGCGCTGCATGAGCGATTACCAAGCCCGCATCTCCGGCCCGCTGATGGACCGCATCGACATCCGCATCGACGTGCCGGCCGTCTCCGCCGCCGATCTCATCCGGCCGATGGCCGCCGAAACCAGCGCCGACGTCGCCCGCCGCGTCGCCCGCGCCCGCGAAATCCAGCAGGAGCGCTTCGAAAGCACCGGCGCAAAGGGCATCGGCACCAATGCCCGCTGCTCGACCGCGATGATCGAGAAACTGGCCGAGCCCGATGCCAGCGGCCTGCAGCTGCTGCGCGACGCCGCCGAAAAGATGAAATTCTCCGCCCGCGGTTACCACCGCGTGCTGAAGGTCGCCCGCACCCTTGCCGATCTCGACGGCAAGCCGACCGTCGGCCGCATCCATCTCGCCGAAGCTATCTCCTACAGGATCGCGGGGGAGAGACTGACTGCCGCGGCGTAAGAGGCGCGAAGCGCTCGACAGTTTGTTGGCAAAGCTCGTCCTTTACTCGGCATTGTGCCTGACATCTGCCGGATATCAATCGGTTGCAGATGCTCGGGACAAGCCCGAGCATGACGAAAGAGAAGTTGGCGCCAATGAGTTCAGCAGGACTGAATGACACGCTTTCCGAATGACGGAGCGGTCAGCTGTCCAACTGGCTCATCATCCTTTGAGAGAGCTTGGCGTCCTCAAGCAGGGGCGTGAGGTCGCTGATCTGATCCAAAGAGCCGACAATCGGCAGCTGTTTGATCCACGCATCGGTTATCGCTGAATGCGCGGCCTCTACCGCATCGTCAGCGTTGATGGTCGTAAATGGCCGGTCATGATATGGACCCACGATTGGCTCGAAAGAGGCGACGCCAATCGCATTTTGCCTGCGCGCGAGTTCCTGGTAAGCCGAAGCGAGCGCATCCTCTCGTTCCGCCCATTCACTCGAATATAAGGCCCGCTGCAGGTGAGGCGAGAGGGGCTCTGCGATGGGAAGCCTGGCAAAGCCACTGCCGAGCCATTTTGAATAGGGGGCGTAACGTCGCTCGAGCAGGAACCCCATTCTCATTACGTCCCGCACCAGCCGCGCGGCGATGACTCGCGAACCCAGGTCGTCTCCAACTTGTCCTGCGCGACCGACAAATGCCTGCTCCTCAGCGATGCGCCGCCACTGACACGCAATCTTGTAGAGCCACACATCGTCTGGGAAATACCTCAGGCGATCACGGGTCTGGCTCAAGCGGCTATCGTCATCGTGAAAAACGGCGCCTGATGTGAAGGCGAGAAGCTTTTGCTCTGCGAAGCCCAGCCATTGAAGAGCGTTGAGGTTTTCGACCGACCGAACGGCGAAGTGGCCTTCCAATAGCGCTTCGAGCGTATGAAACTCCAGTCCGTGTTCAGACGCTCCTGCCGCCTCGACGCCATTTGCCGGCGGATGTGGTCGGCTGCGCCAGCCAATAGGCTCCCCAAGATAGTCAGCCGGCGCAACTTTGGAAAATTCATCGACCAGTCGCCGTGCACAATTGCCGAAGTCGTCTCGGCCCAGGAAGATGTGGACGCGTGGCCCCCAGTTGTGGTCCTTGGAAACGTCATCGTCAAAACCGAGTAGCTCCGAGCCATAGCCGATCAGTGCTGCGGAATAGCGGAGCTCTGGCGCAACCTCATTCAGCCAGGGCCGAACGATATCGGTATAGAAACCTCGTGATAACTGGATCCCCTGCATGACGTCTCACCGTAGTCTTGATGCCATCACGATTGGAACAAAGCCGCCTCAGAGGGCCAACCGAAAATGGCCGTCGTCGAAGGCGCCTCGACAGTTTATCCGCAGCCACGTTCTCTACTCGGCGTCATCCTCGGCCTTGTGCCGAGGATCTGCTACATATCAACCGGCTGCAGATGCTCGGGACACGCCCGAGCATGACGAAAGAGGAGCTGGGCCGACTCCATCAGCAGTCTGAGGTGGGCGCCGAAGCGCCCCGATATTCTGCGAACTTGAATGACCGGGGAAGCCCCGGCCAAAGCCAGCCTCAGCTCCCTAGACCCTCGAACAGCGCCGTCGAGAGATAGCGCTCGGCGAAGGAGGGGATGATGATGACGATGTTCTTGCCGGCGTTCTCGGGACGGATGCCGACCTTGATTGCGGCGGTCAGGGCCGCACCCGAGGAGATGCCGACAGGCACGCCTTCGAGCCTGGCGACGAGGCGTGCCTGTTCGAAGGCCTCGTCGTTGGTCACGGTGACGACCTCGTCATAGATGCCGGTATCGAGGATCTTCGGCGCGAAGCCGGCGCCGATGCCCTGGATCTTGTGCGGGCCGGGATTGCCGCCGGAGAGGATCGGCGAATCGGCCGGCTCGACGGCGATGATCTTGATTTCGGGCTTGCGGCTCTTCAGCACCTGCCCAACGCCAGTGATCGTGCCGCCGGTGCCGATGCCGGAGACGACGATATCCACCGTGCCGTCGGTATCGTTCCAGATTTCCTCGGCCGTCGTCTTGCGGTGGATCTCGGGATTATCAGGATTTTCGAACTGCTGCGGAATGACGGCATCGTCAAGTGATGAGGCCAGTTCCTCGGCCTTGGCGATGGCGCCCTTCATGCCCTTCGGTCCCTCGGTCAGCACCAGCTCGGCGCCGAGCAGCGCCAGCATCTTGCGGCGCTCGACCGACATTGTTTCCGGCATGGTGAGGATCAGCCGGTAACCCTTGGCGGCGGCGGCAAAGGCGAGCGCGATGCCTGTATTGCCGGAGGTCGGCTCGATCAGCACCGTCTTGCCGGGAGTGATCTTGCCCTGGGCTTCAAGGCCCTCGATCATCGCGACGCCGATGCGGTCCTTGACCGAGGCGATCGGGTTGAAGAATTCGAGCTTGCCGATCAGGTTCGCCACGACGCCTTTTTCCCGCGCCAGCTTGTCGAAGCGCACGAGCGGCGTGTCGCCGATGGTCTCGGTGATCGAGGAATAGATGCGGCCGCGGCCGGGCTTGTGCGACATGGGTGCCTCCCTTTGAAATCCTGTCTCTGAAATCGAGGAGGAGAATAGGGTCAAAGGCCGGTCTAGGCCAGCCCGTGTTCATCCCGGGGAGGCGGCCCTCGAAGAAAAAAACCTTTGAAAACCGTTTCTTGCCGAATGTTTATTTCAGGCCGCCCGCGTGGCGATGAAGGCTGCCGTGCCGGCGAGGATGCCGGCAGCAACCCGGTTCAGCGCCTGCAAGGCCCGCGGCTGCTTCAGCATCGTGCGGGCTCGCGAGGCAAGCAGCATATAGGGCACGAGCACGACGATCAGCACGACGAAGGTGGTGGTGAGCAGGAGCGCATAGTCGCGCAGGCCGATATTGCCGATATCGATCAGCGTCGGCACCAGGGCGACATAGAAGAGCATCGTCTTCGGATTGCCGAGCGTCACCAGCAGGCCGGAGAGGAAGGATAGGCCGATATTGGCGGATTTCCGCGCCGCGATATCCTGCGGCAACAGCCCCGCCGTCCAGAGTTTCCAGGCGATGTAGCCGAGATAGAGGACGCCGGCGATCTTGATTGTTATGAACACCTCGGTGAAGGTTTGCGCCACGAAGGCAAGGCCGAGAATGACCGCTGTCAGATAGATCATGTCGCCGAGCACCAGGCCGAGACCCATGAAGAAGGTCTCGCGGAAATTCGAGCCGAGCGCGCGTGCGACGATCGCGGTGATCCCGGGTCCCGGAATGGCCGCGGCGATGAACAGCGCTCCGGCATAGGTCAGCAAGGCGGCAAGGCTCATGGCGTGCTCCCTTCTTTTCCCCGCTGTTTTATATCCGGTGCCTGCAACCATCAATCCGCCAGCGTTGATGGATCCATCAGCGGCGAAAATGCTTCGCCAGACCGGAAAGAATGCCTGGCCGCCGCCTGCCATGACCTTGAAGAACCGCGAGCCTCCCGTATCTCTTGCGGGGAAGATCTCAGACGGGCACCCATCGTCCACTCGTCTTCATCAGAATGTCATCGCCGCCCTGTCAGGTCCCCAATATTGCTTCGTCACCCCAAGGAGAAAACGGATGTCCCCCACACAGGCCGAGAAGACCAGACTTGCGCCCCTGAAGACGCCTTCGGATCTGCCGACCAATGCCATCACCGACATTTCGGCAGCACTCACCGCACTGCTTGCCGATGTCTTTGCGCTCTATCTCAAGACCAAGAATTTCCACTGGCACATGTCCGGCCCGCATTTTCGCGATTATCATCTGCTGCTCGACGAACAGGCCGAGCAGATATTCGCCATGACCGACGACATTGCCGAGCGTGCCCGTAAGATCGGCGGCACGACGCTGCGCTCCATCGGCCAGATCGCCCGCCAGCAGCGCATTTCGGACAATGACGCGGATTTCGTCACGCCCGAGGACATGTTGTCGGAACTGCGCGAGGACAATGCTCAGCTCGTTTCGCTGCTGCGCGAGGTGCATGATCTCTGCGACGAGCATAATGATGTCGCGAGCGCCAGCCTGATCGAGAACTGGATCGACGAGGCCGAGCGCCGCACCTGGTTCCTGTTTGAAACGACGCGCGGGCAGAAATAATATCGGCATATCCCGGGCGTGCTCGCCATGCCCAGGCGTGCTCGCCATGCCCAGGCGTGCTTGCCACGCCCGCCCGGTTCTCAGCTCTCGAGCGCCCGCGGCCGCAGCCACCGCGGCGTCCAGCCGAGATTCATGCCGGCGGCGGCAAGCAGGATGATCGCCGCACCTAATATCTGCATCGGCTGCAGCGCATGGCCGAAGGCCAGCCGATCGACGAGGATCGCCGCGATCGGATAGATGAAGGACAGAGCACCTGTGAGATGTGTCGGCAGCCTCTGGATCGCGCCGTAGAGCAGCACATACATCAGCCCGGTATGGACGACACCGACGGTAACGAGGATCGCCCAGCCCCTGACATCCCCCGGCGGATGGGAAAAGTCCGTCATCGGTGCCAGCATCAGCATGCCGGTTGCGACCTGGATGAGCGCGATCAGATGCGGCGGCGTGCCCTTCAGCCATTTCGCGGCAAGGGCTGCAAGCGCATAGAAGAAGGCAGCACCGAGCGCCATCAGGATACCGAGGCCGTAGCCGTCGAACGCATCGCCGCCCGCACCGGGTTTTGCCTGGACGATCGCCACCATGCCGGCGAAGGCGAGCGCCAGCCAGAACAGCTTGGCCGCGGTGATCTTCTCGCCGAGAAAGAGCGCGCCGAGCGCCAGCAGCATGAAGGGCTGGGTGTTATAGACAGTCGTCGCGATCGAAATCGTCGCATGCGAATAGGAGGCAAACAGCAGCAGCCAGTTCAAGACGATGGCGATGCCGCCGAAAATCGCGATGCCGAAGGCGCGCAGCGTGATGATGCCGGGCCGCAGCAGCCCGAGAGCGCCGCAGATGACAAGCAAGGTGAGCGCGCCGAACAGGCAGCGCCAGAAGACCACGCCGCTGACAGGCTGGCCCGACATGACGACGAACCAGCCGATCGTCCCCGAGATCAGCATCGCTGCCGTCATTTCCGCCGTGCCTCGTCTGATGTCGCTGCCCATGATTGCCTCCATTTCGGTGACATAACAATATTGCAGCGATGGACGATTTTATATAAGGATAAAAAGGAGAATGATTGATATTGCCTAATCATGCTAGGAGAATAGATCGCTGTGGCTAATGATGTGCAATCGCTCGACGACATCGATCAGGCCATTCTGGAGGCGCTGGCCGGCAATGCGCGGATCTCGCTGAAGGAGCTGGCACAGCAGGTCGGCCTCTCTTCGCCGAGTGCTGCCGAGCGCCTGCGCCGGCTGGAGGAGCGCGGCGTCATCAAGGCCTTCACCATCGACCTCGATCCTGCCGCCGTCGGTTATCCCCTGCAGGCGATCGTGCGCGTGCGTCCGCTGCCCGGGCAGTTGCACATCGTCGAGCGCATTATCCAGGAAATTCCCGAAATCATCGAATGCGACAAGGTAACGGGTGATGATTGTTTTATCGCCCGCCTGGTCATCCGCTCGATGGCGGACCTCGACGGCATCTTGGACCGCGTTGCCGAAAGGGCGGAGACCAACACCGCCATGATCAAAGCCTCGCCCGTCAAGCGCCGGCTGCCGCCGCTTTCACGGCGGAAATAGGGGGATCTAGAATTCCGCCATCGGCGACAGCATCGCCGGAAAATCCGGGGTGGCGTCGCCGAGCCCGCGCAGCATCAGCCTCGTGCCGCTTTCCAACGATTGTGGAACACCCTCCCAGCCGAGCTTGTCGGGACGGAAAAGCGCCTCGACGGAGGTGGGGGCGATCTTAAGCCCGCTAATGATCACGGCAAGCGACGGCATATCAGCCGCCACGACATCGAGAAGGCAGAAGCGGCCCGCCTCATCGATCTTCCAGGCGATCACCGCCTGTTTGTCTTCGAGGAAGCTGATCCGGACATCGGGATCGAGCTGGGTGTTGATCAGAAACATCGCCGCATTGACTGTGACCGCCAGCGAGGTCGAAACCGGACTTCGTCTTTTCAGCAGCGCTTGCAGTAGGGCAAGATCATCCGCGTTTGTCGGCAAAAGCGGACGGGCGGGTGCGGCAGAAGCCGAAGGGGCGGGTGCCACTCCCTCGTATCGATGCAGCGGTATCGTGTGGAAACCATAGGGCTCGTAAAGCGACGGCTTGTCGGTATAGAGGATGACGGCTTCAAAACCCTGCCGATCGCACCAATCGAGCGCTCTCACGGTCACGTCGCGATAGAGGCCGCGGCCGCGCCATGGCGGCCGCACTGCGCCCGATTGCAACCCGGCGGCATGGACGATCCTGCCATTGAGGACGAAGGGCAGCGCAAAGGCGGAGATATTGGCCGCAAGCTTACCTTCGGCATCAAACCAGCCGAAGGGCATGCTGGTGGAATCAGGTCCGCCAAGCTGCTGTAGCGGCCCGATATCGATGCCGAAAATATCCCTAAGCAGACAGACCAGCGCCGCCCAGCCGGCAGGGTCGCCGAAATAGTCCTGCCGGAAGGTCAGGCCAGCACTATCGAGGCGCTCTGCCATCAGACGCCGGTGGAGCCGAAGCCGCCTGCGCCTCGTGTCGTTTCGCTGGCCGCGGTGATCTCGGCCACCCGTGCCTGGGTCACCGGTGCGATCACCATCTGGGCGATGCGCATGCCGCGCGAGATGATGAAGGGCTCGTCGCCGAGATTGATCAGCAGCACCTTCACCTCGCCGCGATAGTCGCTGTCGACAGTGCCTGGCGAATTCAGGCAGGTGATGCCGTTTTTGAAGGCCAGGCCGGAACGCGGCCGCACCTGTCCCTCGAAACCTTCGGGGATCTCGAAGATGAAGCCGGTCGGCACCAGCGCCCGCTTGCCGGGCAGAAGTGTCAGCGGTGCTGCCTCGTCGACGGCAGCGCGCAGGTCCATGCCGGCCGCCCCCTTGCTTTCATAGCTGGGCAGGTCGAGGCCTTCGCCATTGGCCAAGCGGATGAGGTTCAGCGTCGGGCTGAGATCGTGATGAATGGTCATGGCCCATTACTTTGCGCCCGAAGGCCCGAGGTCAATTGCATTGCCGGGCTTTAATCGCTAGATACGCGGCAATTCCACAGGATTCACACGCATGGCCGAAAGTCTCGCCGAGGCGGTCTCCCGCCGCCGCACATTCGCTATTATCGCCCACCCGGACGCGGGTAAGACGACGCTCACCGAAAAGCTGCTGCTGTTCGGCGGCGCCATTCAGCTTGCCGGCGAAGTCAAGGCGAAGAAGGATCGCATGCAGACGCGCTCCGACTGGATGAAGATCGAGCGCGAGCGCGGCATCTCCGTCGTCACCTCGGTGATGACCTTCGAATATAACGATAATGTCTTCAACATCCTCGACACACCTGGCCACGAGGATTTCGCCGACGACACCTATCGCACGCTGACGGCGGTCGACGCCGCCGTCATGGTCATCGATGCCGCCAAGGGCATCGAGCCGCGGACGCTGAAGCTTTTCGAAGTCTGCCGCATGCGCGATATCCCGATCATCACCTTCATCAACAAGATGGACCGCGAAAGCCGCGATCCCTTCGAGATCCTCGACGAGGTGGAAGAGAAGCTGGCGCTGGATACCGCGCCGATCACATGGCCGATCGGCCGCTCCAAGACCTTTTGCGGCTCGTATAATATCGCCGCCAACACGGTGCGCGGTTCGGACACCGAAATCGAGGGTACGCCGGTCAACGGCCCGCAAAGCGTGGCCGGCAGGCTGCCGGAAAACGAGCGCCAGGTCTTCATCGAGGAGACGGAGCTGGCGATCGAGGCCTGCCGTCCCTTCGACCGCGAAGCCTTCCTCGAAGGCCATATGACGCCGGTCTTTTTCGGCTCGGCGCTGCGCAATTACGGCGTTCGCGATCTCATCAACGCGCTCGGCGATTTCGCGCCGCCGCCGCGTGACCAGGTCGCCGACACCAGGACCGTGCACGCGACCGACGACAAGATGACGGCCTTCGTCTTCAAGATCCAGGCCAACATGGACCCCAACCACCGCGACCGCATCGCCTTTGCCCGCATCTGCTCCGGCAAGCTCGAGCGCGGCATGAAGGCAAGGCTTGCCCGCACCGGCAAACAGCTCGGCCTGACGGCGCCGCAATTCTTCTTCGCCTCGCAGCGCCAGCTCGCCGACACCGCCTATGCCGGCGACGTCGTCGGCATTCCGAACCACGGCACGCTCCGGATCGGCGATACACTGACCGAGGGTGAATCGCTGGTCTTCCAGGGTGTACCGAACTTCTCGCCGGAAATCCTGCGCCGCGTGCGCCTGGAAGACGCGATGAAGGCGAAGAAGCTGAAGGAAGCCCTGCAGCAGATGGCCGAAGAAGGCGTCGTCCAGCTGTTTTCGCCGGAAGACGGCTCGCCGGCGATCGTCGGCGTCGTCGGCGCCCTGCAGCTCGACGTCTTGAAGGAGCGGCTGATGGCCGAATACGGCCTGCCGGTCTCCTTCGAAATGTCGCGTTTCTCCGTCTGCCGCTGGATCTCGGCCGAGCAGCCGGCCGATCTGGAAAAATTCCTCACCGTCAAACGCGGCGATATCGCCCGCGATCTCGATGGTGACCCGGTCTTCCTCGCCCAGGACGGCTTCTCGCTGCGTTACGAGTCAGAGCGCCATCCGGCAATCAAGATGGTCGCGATCAAGGAATATCACGCCGCCAAGGCGGCGTGATACTTAAGCCCCGAATGCTGTGGTGAGGCTCGCTGGTAAGCGGTCGCTGCGGCATTGACATTTGCGCGTCATCGAGCCCAGTCAGGCAGCGAAAAAGCCGTTGGGGGCCTGCGGCTATTTTTCCCGCATCGCTCGGCGGAAGTTCTGGGCGATCGGCTCAGCCAGATATGAAAGCACGGTGCGAGCACCCGTCCGGATCATCGTTTCGCTCGACATGCCGGGCATCAGCTTGCGGCCCTCCAGCTTGGCGAGTTCGCTCTTGTCGATCACCACGGTCGCGGCGAAATAAGGTGCACCGCTGCGCTCCTCCGTCATCCGGTCAGCCGACACGACCTCCACGACGCCGTCGAGCGGCGGGAGGCTGTAGCGGGCGAAGGCCGGGAAACTGACGCGCGCGAGCTGTCCGGGGGCGATCGTTTCGACGTCCTCCGGCCTGACCATGGCCTCGACCACGAGTTGCTGTCCGAGCGGCACGACGGTCATCAGTGTCTCGCCGGGTTTTACGACACCACCCGCCGTGTGGACCTTCAGGTCCATGACGATGCCGTCAACGGGGGCGACGACATTGGTACGGGCAAGCACGTCCTTGGCGGAACGCTCCTCCTGTCTGAGGTCGAACAACTCCGCCTCGACCTTGCTCAACTCTTCGACAGCCTCGTTCAGCCGCACCGTGCCGAGGTTCAAGATCTGCATGTCGATCTCGGCCATGGCGCTTTTGGCGCGAGCGATGGCCGCAACGTTGGTGGCGCGCTCCCCCTCGATCTCCCGCTGTTGCCGCCTGAGCATCAGGTTCCGCTCGCGCGTGACCAGCCCACGCTTGATCAGGCTTTCAAGGTCTTTGGTTTCGCCCTCGAGTGCTTCGATCTGCTTGTCCTCGGTGACGATAAGCCCCTCCAGTCCCGTTATCTCTTCCTCGGTCTGGTGACGGCGCTGGCTGAGAATTTCCCGCTCGTCCTTCAGGTTGTCGTGCTTCGCGGCGAACACGTCACGCTGTGAGGCCACCGCGTCCTTTGCGGCTTTGTCGCGGTTTGCAAGCAATGCCGGATCAAACTCGATCTCGGCCTTGCCGTCACGCTCAGCCCTGAGACGAGCGGCAAGCGACTCACGCGTTGCTATCCGGTTCTGGATCAGGTCAAGCCTCGCCTTTGCCGGTGTGTTGTCGAGCTGGATGAGGACCTTGCCCGCCTTGACGATATCACCGTTGGCGGCGTGCAGCTCTGCGATGATGCCGCCCTCGAGGTGCTGGATGAGCTTGCGGTCGCCGGCAACCTTGATCACGCCCGGTGCCACGGCGGCGCTATCCAATGGTGCAAGCGTCGCCCAGCCCCCCGCCATGCCGAAGAACAGGAACATGATCGCGAAGCCGGTGAACGTCACGCCGGTGAGACGCAGGGGGACCGGTGCGGCGGGCGGCGAAACGGGTAGCGGAACGACCTTCATATCCTGCATGTCTGTTTTCTTTTCCTGGCTTATTTCGCCACTATGGTCGGCATCTGGCTAACCTTGCGGGCGCGCGCGGCGAGCTCATTGAAGACATAGTCGCGTGGACCGAAGAGGTCCTGTTGGCCCCGGTTGAGGATCAATATCTTGTCAACCGTCTCCATGATGTTCGGTCGGTGCGCGATCAGGATGACAGTCGTGCCTGTCGCCTTGACCGTGCTGAGCGCGGCGATCAATGCCTCCTCACCCTCGCGGTCGAGGTTGGAATTGGGCTCGTCCAGGATAATGAGGGCCGGGTCGCCGTAGAGTGCTCGCGCCAACCCGATGCGTTGGCGCTGTCCGCCTGATAGGACCGCGCCGGATTCGCCGATCTCTGTGAGGTAACCTTTCGGCAGTCCTTTGATCAGTTCGTGAACTCCCGCCAGCTGTGCGGCCTTGACCACCTTGTCGAAGACCACTGGGCTGAGCTTTGCGAAGCGGCAGATGTTTTCGGAGACGGTACCGGCGAAGAGCTCGATGTCTTGCGGCAGGTAACCGACATAATGGCCACGATCTTCCGCCGCCCATTGGGCAACGTCCATGCCATCAAGCAACGCGCGCCCTCCAGATGGACGCCAGGCACCGGCCAGTATTCGCGCCAGGCTGGTCTTGCCGGCCGCGCTCGGGCCAATCAGCGCCATTGCTTCACCCGGCTCGAGGTGGAAGTTGATCCCTTTCAGGATAGGCTCGCCGCCCTGTCGGGCAAGCACAAGGTTCTCGGCCTCAAACCTGCCTTTCGGTCGTGGTAGTGGCAGAACCGGTGTGGCCTCCGGATGCTGCCCGGCGACTGCGGCGAGGCGCCGGTAGGCGGCGCGTGCTCCGACCGTCGCCTTCCATGTGCCGATCGCTTGCTCGACCGGGGACAATGCGCGGCCCATCAGGATCGAGGCGGAGATCATGATCCCGGGGGAAGCTTCGTTGCGAAGGACGAGATAAGCCCCAAGGCCCAGTATGGCCATTTGCAGGGCCAGCCGGTGACAACGCGCGATGGCAGCGATCACGCCGCCCCGGTTGGCGGCAAGAACTTGTCCCTCATTTGCCTCGTCTTGCTGCGCCTTCCAGCCCACCAGCAACGGCTTCAACATGCCCATCGCCTGGACGACCTCGGCGTTGCGGATCGCCGCCTCAGCCTGGACGTATGCCCGCGACTGTGCGCTTGCGGCCTCGGCCAACGGCTTGCGTGTGAGGTATTCATTGAGCAACGCCAGCGCAAACAGGACGATCCCGCCGCACAGCGCCAACCAACCCAGCCAAGGGTGCATGAAAAATATGGCGCCGAAAAATAGCGGCGCCCAGGGCGCGTCGAGGATCGGGAAGATGCTCGGGCTGGTGAAGAAGTTCCGGACTTGATCAAGGTCTCGCAGCGGACGGGCGTTGGCCTGGCCGGGCGCTGAGGCGGCATATTCGACCGATGCGGTCAGGAGAACGGGTGCCAACCGCGCGTTCATCCACGATCCGACGGTTGCCAGAAGACGCCCGCGCACCACCTCCAGAGCCGCCATCGTCGCGAGTGCCGCTGCCGCCATCAGCGACAGCATCACCAACGTCTCCAAGCTGTGGCTGGACAATACGCGGTGGTAGACTTGGAGCATGTAAAACGCCCCGGTCAGCATCAGCACGTTGATGCCACCGCTGAACCAGATCATCGGCCCAATGGCGCGTCTGGCCTCCTTCATCACCACCTGCAGGGCAGGGGGCTGTTGCTTTGGTTTCATCATTATGTCTCGGGTGTACGAGGTTACACAGCGTGCAAAGAAGTCCGGGGGCAGCCTCGGCTGCCCCCGTTTGGTCACGTGTCAGGCGACGTCAACAAGGATGTGCTGCATCGCTGTCTGATCGCCATCGGCGTCCTCCACCTGGAAGGCGAAGTCGAGGTTGGCGTTCGGCGTCTCGGTCACGGTCGAGGTGAAACCGATGTCGGTGATCTTCAGCACGTCATTATCGGTGGCGTCGAAGTTTACCAGACCGCCGGTCGCATTGCTGCCGCCATTGGCGCCGGTCGCCTTCACCAGGTCGATCGCCGTATTGTTGCCGGTGATTCCGTTGCCGGACTGCATGATCTGCGCCCCCTGCAGTACGTAGTCTTCGCCGGCGGCGTTGTAGTCGTTCTGCTCGACGATCACGAGGCCGTCATTGTTGTCGAGCGTGAACTCGCCGTTGTATGGGGCCGGCACCTGACCTGCCTTGTAGATGTCGGCATTCGACACGTACATGGCCCGGGTGATCGTCGCGTTGTCGTCCGCGGTGCCGGCGATATTGTCGGCGCCGTTCTTGTCGATCAAGTTGAGGATCAGCATCAGGTCCTCGCTGTTGCCGATGCCGTCGAACTTGATGGCCATCGTGCCGGCGGTCGCCGTCGGGGTCGTGGCCTCGTTGGCGATGCCGACATTGCTGTTGAAGAACCGCAGGGTCAGCAGTTCGTCTTTCTGGATCGTATCGCCGGCGACACCGTTGGTGCTCTGCGTTGCAGACACCCAGGTTTCATTGTTGTTGCCGACCATCTCGTGACCACCGATGGTGAAGGTGGAGTCGGCGGATGACCCCTCGCCATTGTTCGTCAAGCGGAACGGGTTGGCTCTGTTGATCGCGTTGCCCGTGAATTGCACGTAGAAGTCTTCATCGTGAGGCGTGTTCGCGTCATCCGCCTGCAACCGTTCCACCACGATCTGCGGGTGGCCGGTATTGCCCGTGGGCTCCTTGGACAAGAGCTCGTTGGTGTGGAGCACGTCGAAGCTGAAGCCTTCGAGCGGGTCGGTCAGGTTGACGGTATAGCTGTCGGCGGCCTTGTCGAAGACGAGGGTGCCGCCCGCCGTGCCCGCCTGGACGCCGGCTGCCGGATCCTTGTCATAGGTGAAGGTGAAGTTGAACGTCGCGGAGGTGAGGCTCTCTGACGCCAACGTCACATTCGAGGTGACGAGATTGCCGCCGCCGCCACCGGTGATCGTGCCGGTCAGTCCGATCTGGACACCGGGCGTCACGCCATCTTGGTCGACAAAGTCAGAACCGCCACCGGTGTAGAAAGCCGCCGGGTGGACATCCGCGCCAATATTGTAGCCGAAGGCGCCGCTGGCCGAGGCGTTGAGCACGTTGGCCAGGGTTTCGTGCTGGATGCCTGTGAGGGCCGGGTTGCCGTCAAACGGCACCGTGATCGTCGGCCCGTCATCCTGGAAGTAGAGGCTCTGGCCGATAGAGCGGGTGGAGGTTGCCTGATCGCCGTCGCCATCGGTGATGGTTGCGGTCAGGGTGATGTCGGCGGCCGCCAGGGTGGTGATGTCGTCCGGGTCGTTGGCATCGGCATGGACGACCGCCCTTGCCTGGTCCAGGGTGATGACGCCGGCAGCGCTGACGCTGACGGTGAAGACGACCGGACCGCCAGCTCCGGCGCGGCCGACCACGCTGCCGCCTTCCAGGAAGAGCAGGACGGACTGGCCGGTTTCGGTATCGGTAAGACCGCTGACATTGTTGTTCGGGTTGATGCCGAGTGCATAGGTGATTCCGTTGCCAACGCCATCGGCCCCGGGGAAGGCGACGAAGGCGGCCCCGAGGGCGCTGACATTGGTCGTCAGGTCGGTCTCGTCGACGATCAGTGGAAGCGGGCCGCCTTTTATCCCGATTATCGGCGCGTCATCCTCGAAGTTGAGGTTCTGGCCGATATTGTGGGTGGCTGCGGCGTGATCGCCGTCGCCGTCGGTGATGGTCGCGGTCAGGGTGACGAGGTCGGCGGCGGCCAGAGTGATGCTGTCGTCCGGGTCGCTGACATCGGCATGGACCACGGCCCGCGCCTGGTCGAGGCTGACGAGGCCGGCAGCGGTGACGCTGACGGTGAAGACGACCGGGCCCCCGGCTCCGGCGCGGCCAACGACATTACCGCCTTCGACGAAGAGCAGAACGGACTGGCCGGTTGCGGTGTCGGTGAGGCCGCTGACATTGGTGACCTGGCTGATGCCGAGCGCATAGGTGATGGCGCCGCCGTCGGCCCCCGCATTCGCGGTGAAGAAGGTCGCGAAGTCGCCGCTGGCATTGGTGGTCAGGTTGGTTTCGTCGACCGTCAGTTGCGGCGGGCTGCCAGTTACCGCGATCGTCGGCCCGTCGTCGTCGAAGTTGATGAAGGAGCCAACCTCTTCATTGTAAGCGTTGCTTACCTCGCCGCCATAGTGCACCTCTTTGACATCGAAAAAGTCTTTTTCGGTGTCGATATTCCTGATGGTGAAGCGATCGAATGTTCCGCCAGTTCCGCCTGCGGTCGTGAAGTCGATCGTCACGCCCTCGCCGACATTCTCGAGGATCAGTCCGGTGCCGGCCAGATTGACCGTGATGCCGAGCTCAGCGGCTGTTTTTGTCACACCGTTCAGCTTGAAGGTCACGCCGGTGATGTTGATCTCGGCATCGTTGTCGTCAGTGGGGAAGTCAGCGCCTTCAACATTGTCGTCATTATTATAGGCGTGGATCTCGATGTCGGCGACGGTGCTGGTCGGCGTCGACTGCGAGATCGAGAAGCCGGCGGTGGAGACGTTCTCGAGGTGGGTGCCGTAGTCGGGCGCGGTTGGCGTGTTGGTGAAATCCTTGCCGGCGCTCTGGGTGCCGCCGGTGATCAGGTCGATCTGGAGCTCACGGCCGAAGCGTACGTCTTGCGATGCGACACCCAGGCCTTGGGTGCTGACGTTGACTTCCGCCTGCACGCCATTGTCGTGAGCCGTGACGAGGATCTTCTGGGGGCTGGCTGCGTCGGCGTCGAGAATATACCAGTTGTTATGTCCGGACGGGGCGTCGCCAAGCTGGCTGAAATTGACCACCGAGGTTCCGCTGACCGAGGCGAACACCTTGTTCGTCAGATCGATGCGGTCGTCCGCATTGGTCGCATCCGTATGGAACAACGGCACGTACTGGACCGTGTACAGGTCCGCAGCGGCGCCACTGCCGATCAGCGCTAGCGAGAAGGCGAGCGGCCCGGTTTCAACGGGCTCGGTGAGCGGGTTAGAGGTGCCGATGACGCCGATCACCACATTTGGACGTGTCGGGTCCTGGAACAGCCAGACATAATTGCCGTCAACGGTGCGAACGCCGCTGTTGACGCCGACCGTGGTGGAGAACGGGGTCCCGGAGGCGTTCTGGGTGAGAACGACCGAGGTGATGGTTTCCCCGGCGCTCGCCGAGGCCACGACGAAATTGCTCTGGTAGGCGACCTCCGGTGAGGTCAGCCCGCCGGTAACGTCAAGACCTAACAAATATTGCAGCGTGGTATTGGCGTTGTGCGGCGGTGTGGCAGGGTTGATATCGTCGTCGGTCAGACCGGTGGTCTCGTCGATGATGATGTCCTGGGTGGTGATGTCGAGTGCCATGGAATTTCTCCTTCGGTTCGGGCGTTTATGCGGGATACAGGCCTCAGATGCTGAAGTGCATCCGCATGGGCCTACCCCTTTGGGCACTGAATTTGCGGCTCTCGATCGACGACCATCGTGTCGTCGATAGAGAGCGGTAGTCCATCTCGGTTGGAGGGGTATTAAGCCTAAAGAACCAAACGCTTTAAGACTAAAGTCCGTATCTGGGGCTACATAAAAACAACTCCAAAGCTCTTTTTTAGAGATCTGCAAGAAAGAGTTGTTAAAGTTCCGATATGGCTGTTGAAGGCGATGTTAACCCCTCGCGCCCCTCGCGCGAACTATTCATCAATATTATGCATACTACAAATTCGTCTATTATGCACTTAGTCACTTCGAGCTACAATGTTAAGCTGTATTGAACTGCATTGCGGGCTTTCTGTCTGCTCGTGGACGAATACATCGCATTTCGCATTTTACTGAGTACTGGCAGGAGACTCGGATCGTCGAAAAAATTGAGGCGGTGGTTGTGATGAGAACAGGCTAAAGCCGGGCCGGAAGCACGAGCGAGCGCGACTTGCAGTCTCGCCGGAAGACGCCTCGCCGGCGATCCTCGGCCCCTGCAGCTTGACGTGCTGAAGGAGCGGTTGATAGCCGAATACGGCCTGTCTCCTTCGAAATGTCGCGTTTCTCCGTCTGCTGCGCTATGGGCGGAGCGTTATCCGGCAAGCCGCTCCGCCAGGAAGTCGACGACGGCGCGCACCGCCGGCAGCTGGCCGCGCCGGTGCGGCATCAGGATGGTCGTCTCGATGCTGCCCGCCGTCCATTCCGGCAGCACCCGCACCAGCCACCCGTCGGCCAGCGCCTTGCGGCAGACGGATGTCGGCAGGCAGGTAATGCCGAACCCCGACAT
>NZ_VSZV01000116.1:0-5590 GCF_008919455.1 Rhizobium sp. PEPV16 | reverse complement strand
GACCGGCGGCTCCAAGGACATCGACATCGTCACCATCAAGGATGTGCCGGGCTACACCAACCTGGTGCGCGCCGGTAACATCGCCGATCTCAGCGGCTTCGTGAAGGATCAGAAGATCGACCCGGCTCCCTTTGGCGGCCTGATCGAGGAACTGACCATCGATGGCAAGATCTACTCCCTGCCGTTCCGCTCCGACTTCTGGGTCGTCTATTACAACAAGGATATATTCGACAAGGCAGGCGTCCCCTACCCCACCAATGACATGACCTGGGCGCAGTTCGACGAGACCGCCGAGAAGCTTTCGGGCGGCATGGGCACCAACAAGACCTATGGCGCGCTTCTGCATACCTGGCGGTCGACCGTTCAATTGCCCGCCATCCTCGACGGAAAACACACGCTTGTTGACGGCGACTACGGCTTCCTGAAGCCCTGGTACGAGCGGGCGCTGACACTGCAGAAGGATGGCGCGATTCCCTCCTATGCCTTCCTGAAGACGTCGAACACGCATTATTCGGCGCTCTTCTTCAACGGCACGATCGGCATGCTGCCGATGGGAACCTGGTTCGTCGGCACCCAGATCACCAAGGTGAAATCGGGTGAATCGAAGAGCAAGAACTGGGGCATCGTGAAGTTCCCGCATCCCGACGGTGTGGCAACTGGCACGACCGCTGCGCAGATCTCGGGCCTGGCGGTCAACGCCAATTCCGTTCACAAGGATGCCGCGCTCGATTTCATCAAGTTCGTCACCGGTCCTGACGGCGCAGCAGTCATCGCGTCGACGGGTACCTTCCCTGCGCTCAAGACGGATGACGTCAGCGCCAAGATCGCGGCAACACCCGGCTTTCCCGAGGATGCGGCCAGCAAGGAGGCGCTGAAGCCGTCGAAAACCTACCTGGAGATGGCGGTTAACCCGAACGCCGCCAAGATCGAGGTCGTGCTCAACCGTGCGCATGACGCGATCATGACCGACAGCACCTCCGTCGATGACGGGCTGAAGGAAATGACCGAAGGCGTGAAGGCCATCAAGTAAGCGTCCAGAAATATCGACGGCCGCGGGCAATACCTGCCCGCGGCCGATCCTGCTTTTCATGAATTTCGAGCCTAACAATGATATATGATCCCGCCCGGGCCAATCCGCTTTTCGGCAATCCCCTGAAGACACGCGACGACCTCGCCAAGGCCGTCACCGATCTCTTCGAACCGCTGCTGCCGTATTTTTCCGAAGGCGGCGCCCGTGTGCGCCTCGGCGCGGCCGGCGCGATCTTCGACCGGGCGGCGGCGGATCTGGAGGGATTTGCGCGGCCGCTCTGGGGGATCGTTCCGCTTGTTGCCGGCGGCGGCGCGTTTCCGCATTGGGCTCTCTATCGCTGCGGGCTGGCAAACGGCACCAATCCCGCTCATCCCGAATATTGGGGCGATCTTGCCGACCGCAATCAGCGGCTGGTCGAACTCGCCGCCGTCGGCTTCGCCCTGGCGCTCGTACCCGAGCACATCTGGGAACCGCTTGACGACAGCGAAAAGAAGACGGTCGCTGCCTATCTTCTCAGAGCGCGCGAGCTGGAATTCATCGACAACAACTGGAAATTCTTCCGTGTGCTGATCGACCTCGGGCTGGATCGCGTAAGCGTGTCGTTCGATCACCGGAAAACCCTCGCCTATCTCGATGAATTGGAAGCCTTCGACCTCGGGGACGGCTGGTATCGCGACGGGCCGGTGCGGCGGGTCGATCATTACATTCCCTTCGCCATGCATTTCTACGGCCTGATCTATGCGGTGCTGGCCAAGGGCGACGAGGCGCGCAACGAGCGCTTCCGGGATCGCGCCCAGACGTTTGCCGGGGATATCCGCCACTGGTTCGGTCCCGATGGTGCGGCACTTGCCTTCGGCCGTAGCCAGACCTACCGCTTCGCGGCGGGCGGCTTTTGGGGCGCGCTTGCCTTTGCCGGCGTCGAAGCCCTGCCCTGGGCCGAGATCAAGGGCTATTACATGCGCCATATCCGTTGGTGGTCGACGATGCCGATTGCCGAGCGCGACGGCGTTCTCTCGGTTGGCTATGGTTATCCGAACCTCTTCATAAGCGAGAGCTACAACTCACCCGGTTCACCCTATTGGGCGCTGAAATTCTTCCTGCCGCTCGCCCTTGCAGGGGATCATCCGTTCTGGACCGCCGAGGAGGCACCGCAGCCGGAATTTCCGGAGCCGGTTGCGTTGAAGCCGGCGGGAATGGTCGCCATGCACACGCCGGGAAACGTGGTCGTACTCTCCTCAGGGCAGCAGCACGACAAGATGCTCGGCGCAAACGAGAAATATTCGAAATTCGTCTATTCCACGCGCTACGCCTTCAACATCGAAGCCGACGACCGGAACTTCTCCGCCGCAAGCTTCGACGGCATGCTCGGCCTCTCCGACGACGGCGTCCATTTCCGCATGCGGGAGACCCTCGAAGAGGCGCTGATCGCTGACGACCTGCTCTATTCGCGCTGGCGCCCCTGGAACGACGTCACGGTCGAAACCTGGCTGCTTCCCGAAAACCCGTGGCACATCCGCCTACACCGCATCGCCACGCCGCGCGCCCTCAGCACCATCGAGGGCGGTTTTGCGATCGAGCGCGCTGATTTCAATGCCGACCGCTCCGATGCAAGGGATGGCCGGGCTGTCTGGTACGGGCAGACCGACGTCAGCGCCATCGTGGATCTATCGCCCAATCCTAGGGTCGGCCATGCGATGAGCCCGATCCCAAACACCAATCTCATCCACGCCAAGACCCTGCTGCCGCAGCTGCGCGGCGACATCGGTCCCGGAACCACCATGCTCGGAACTGCGGCAATGGCCCTTCCCAGTCGCGAGAATTGGGCAAAAGCGCTCGATAACCCGCCGGCCTACCCCCGCCTCGACGAAGTAGAGCGAGTCTTTCGCGAGAAAGGCGCGCGGGTGCCAGCATTCGCCCTCCAGCCGTAGCTGTATGGTCCTCCTGACACTCCCCATTGCAATCGACTTTGCATGACTTAAGTGATATTGAGATGTTCATCATCAATCTCACGTGGCCGAAATGACCGAAGCTCTCTTTTCCGAATTTCTCATGATTGATCGGTCGTCCGCCAACGACGGACGAACCGTGCCATTGGCTGGCCGCCGGCGCAAAGGCGTTGCTTCAGAACGGACCTCGGATGAAAACGCTCTGCGCGATGCGTTCGCGGATGCCTTCCTGCAGACCCTGACGAAGTTCGCCGTCGATCGATCTGCTTTTCCTGAGAACGCGGACCCCGAACTCGCGAAGCTCGCCAGGGCGATGGCAAATGTTGCGGTCGGGGATTCCGTGGTAATCGGCTTGAAACCCGATCTCCCGGAAGGACATCGCAGATCCGTCAAGACCTTCTTCCAGACGATGGTCCGCGTCAGCGGCTCGCTGGAAGAAAGCCGGCTGGAAGACGCGATCAACAAGCTCGCGGATGTTATCCTGCCTGATGAGCTTGGGGAGGCGCGCGGCGTGCTCGCAGCGGACAATCTGGAGCTCAGGGATCGCTTCATCGCTGAGGTGCCGCAGCTCACCAGCGCGGAGATCGGAAACCGCGCCGGCTCAAGCGCGAGAAACCTGTACGCGACTGCGGCGCGCTGGAAGAAAGCCGGCGACATTTTCTCAGTACATCATCGCGGCGCCGAATATTTTCCGGCGTTTCAGCTCCGGGACGGACGGCCGCATCCTGCGATCAAGAAGGCGCTTGTGGCGCTTCCGGAAAACCTGTCTCCATGGCAGCGCGCATTCTGGTTCGTTTCAACGAACGGCTGGCTGAACGACAAGGCGCCCATGGATGTGCTTGACGATATCGACGCGGTGGCTGCTGCCGCGGCCCGCGAGCGGCAAGAGGTCATTGGGTGAGCCACCCTCCTCTGCCAAGCCCGCCGTCGCCCTTTCCAACGATCAACATCCGGACGATCAAGGCAGGTACGGCGCTTCACCGAAGCCATCTGTCTTCGTTCCGGGCAGGGCAATTCAATCCCTGCAAGGGACAGCCGACGCGCTTTGCACCGTTCAACGACGCGCACGGCAATTGTGTCGCGACGCTCTATGCGGCAACGAGCAGAGAGGCGGCCGCCTTCGAGTCGATCTTTCACGACATCGAACCGGCCGCCGCTTTCAAGACCGTCCGGCTTGCCGTCGTCGAAGCGCGAACGGTCAGCGTCATCGCGCCAAAGCGTGATCTGCAGCTGGCAAGCCTTTTCGCACCCGATTTGAAGGCCTGGAAACTCCGTCGAACGGATCTCATCGAAACGCCGAAGTCGACCTATGGCGAGACCGTCCTGTGGGCCGAAACCATTCATCGGGCGCGCGCCGACATTGACGGGTTGATCTGGACGTCCCGCCAGTGCGACCCCGAACAATGCATCATCCTGTTCGAGGATCGCTTGGCAGAGGACCGGCTCGACGTCGTTCAATCCATCGACGCCGGTGCGGACGCCGATCTCCTTCTCGAACTGCGGGACTATGGGCGCCGTGCGGGCATCACGATCATATCTTAGCGCCGATGACGCTCGCTGACTCCGGAACCTATTTTCAAAAACCAATGCGCGCTCAACGCCGCCGTCGCATAATATTTTCGAATTACCCAATAATTATATTTATACCTTCAACTAATGAATAAGAAAAACCCACTCTTCGCGACATTGCTGTAATGAAATCCGGCAAAGCGCAGCATACTCAGCTTTCAGTTTCCGAAATCTTGAGAGGAGGACGCAATGCCTACCATAATGATCTGCCACGACGTCAAAGACACGAAACACTGGCTCGCCTCACCCATCCGCAAGCAGGTATTGGAACCCGTTGGCGTCACGAACATTCGCACGTTTACAGACCCTCAAAACTCCAACCGCGTCGGCTTGGTCATGGACGTTGCAGACATGGAAAAGTTGATGGCCTTCATGCAGACCAAGGCAGCGGCCGATGCGATGGCGAGTGACGGCGTCTTGCCCGAGACCATGACGTTCCTCGTTCAATCATAACACACATCTCGACGAGACTTGGAAATACAACGCGGGAGGATGATATGACGACATTATTCGTAAGGCACGAGGTCTCCGATTATGCCGCCTGGCGCAAGATATATGATGGCTTTTCGCCGGTGCAGAAGGCCAATGGGGTGACGGCGCAAGCCGTTTATCGCGCCATCGACAATCCGAACGATATTACCGTCACCCACGAGTTTGCCACGCTTGAAGCGGCGCAGGCATTCAGCAAGCTGGACGAGTTGAAGACGGCGATGCGCACGGGAGGCGTGCTCGGCGCCCCGACGGTGTGGTTTGCCAACAAAGCATGAAATGCGGCCAAACGGGCTCCGTCGCTGCAAGCGGAGGCCAGGTTGCGGTCGCGCTCTGCACGTGACACGGAAGCCGAGGAGTGCGCCCTTGCGCCGATTCCCGACCTTTGTCCGCGTTCCTATTGTCCGTTCCTGATGTCGCGCAGGAGATCCAGGCCGCGCTGGTATTTTTCCGTTTTCTTGCCAGCTTGTTCGGCCTGTCGGAGATTGTCTTCGAGGTCGGCCTGTTTGACGGGCAAGGCCAGCGGGTTTGATGCCGCACGTCTGACGAAGCCGTC
>NZ_VSZV01000334.1:59526-67904 GCF_008919455.1 Rhizobium sp. PEPV16 | reverse complement strand
AGCATCCCGCCCTTGCCGATCGCCTCGCGCCCGGCCTCGAACTGCGGCTTGACCAGCAGCACGGCGACAGCACCGGGTTCGGCGATCTCAAGGGCCGGCGCGAGCGCCAGCTTCAGCGTGATGAAGGAGACGTCGGAAACGATGAAGGTCGCGGGATGGCCGATATCCTCTGCCGTCAGGTTGCGGGCGTTGAGGCCCTCCCTGTTCGTCACCCGCGGATCGCCTGATATGCGCGGATGCATCTGCCCATGGCCGACATCGATCGCGGTGACGTGCGCGGCGCCGCGCTGCAGCAGCACCTCGGTGAAGCCGCCGGTGGAGGCGCCGACATCAAGACAGTGATGGCCGGCAGGATCGAGCCGGAAATGGTCGAGTGCGGCGGCAAGCTTCAGTGCGGCGCGCGAGACGTAGTCCTGCGCCGGATCGTCGATCTCGATCGACGCGTCTGCGCCAAACAGCGCGCCGGCCTTCGTGACCACCTGGCCGCCGATCCTGACGGTGCCGCGCTGCACGGCGTCGCGGGCGCGTGAACGGCTGGCAAAGAGGCCGAGAGAGACGAGAAGTTGGTCGAGGCGTTGGGTGTTTTGATCTGACATCGGCTGTGCATGACCGGCAAAGCCGCCGGTTGCAAGCATTTTGTTCCCAAGACCGTCATTGACCCTCAAAAGCTTTCGGCGATAATCCTGCCGCGGCGATCGCGGGGCGGGCCGCATGGGGGTGCTCTATGCTGAAGCTCTTCACTCTTCTTGTCGCCGCGGGGATCGCATCGCCCGCGCTGGCGAATGATACTCTGGCCGAGGTCAAGACCGGCGGGCTGATCTTTGCCCAATCCGATAATGTCAGCATGGCGCAAGAGGATCTCTTCATCTCCGCTTCGGAAGTGCGCGTCGACTATGTGTTCGAGAACAGCTCCGACAAGGATGTCGAGAGCCTGGTCGCCTTTCCGATGCCCGACATCACTGGCCAGGTCGACAACAATTCCGCTATCTCCGATTATGACAGCGACAATTTCCTGCATTTCTCCACCCTGCAGGATGGCAGTCCGATCACCGCCAAGCTGCAGCAGCGCGTCGTCTCGCTCGGCATCGACGTGACCGACGAGTTCGCCAAGCAGGGCATCCCCGTCCTGCCCTATAGCCAGAAGACGACCGAGGCGCTCGCCAAGCTTCCCGAAACCATCCGCAAGGACTGGATCGTTCGCGGCCTCGTTTATCCCATGGGCGCCGGCGATGCTGCCGGGGTCGATCTCGTGCCGCTCTGGACGCTGCGCTCGACCTATTGGTGGCGCACCACCTTTCCGGCAAGGAAGAAGGTCAGCGTCGCGCACCGTTACAAGCCGGCCGTCGGCGGCACCGTCGCCATCAGTTTTCTCGAAGGTGGCGAGCCGAAGGGTGAGCGCTTCGAGGAATATTCCCGCAAATACTGCCTCGACGGAGATTTCGTCAGGGTTGCCCAGCAGCGTGCGCGGGAAGCCGAGGCCGGAGGCGCCAACTATACCGAAAGCTGGATCTCCTATGTGCTGTCGACCGGCGCCAACTGGGCGGGGCCGATCAAGCGCTTCCAGCTGACGATCGACAAGGGCAAGCCCGGCAGCCTCATCAGCTTCTGCGGCAGCAACGTTCAGAAGATCGGTCCGACGACCTTCAGGATGACATCAGAGGATTTCGATCCCACAAAGGATTTCGACATCCTGATCCTCAATCCTCCAGAAACGGCACAATAATCCGCAGGCTTAGCCGCTGTTGCGCTGCACAAATTTAAACAAATTTAAAGCCTGCCCGGATAGGTTCGGCGTGATTGTAGCGGTTCATCCAAGCCGCTCGGCGCCATGACGGCGCAAGCGTTTCCACGTCGATCATGTTCTCAGCTTCAAACATCCCGGCGGTTGCGTCTCGCGCGACCTGCCTACGCCGCGTCGACTGTCGTCAGGAGAAATCACCGATGTCCGCCAAAAACATATCCTTGAACGGTAAGCTTGCGGCCACGTTCGCAGCCCTCATTCTCATTTTCGTCGCCGTTTCCGCTTTCGTCTATTCCAAGGCGACGGCGTCCGCGGCCGCGTCTGCCGAGCAGGAAAAGTCCGAGTTGCTCGTCAACCAGATTGACGATGCGCTGCAGGCGATGCTCGAGCAGGCCGTCAACCTGCGCGGCTTCATCCTCTTCCGCAGCGACAGCACCTATGGCGACGTCTTCGCCAACCGCGAGCGCATGCTGAAGGCGATTGCTGCCGCCAAGCAGACGGCGGCCGGCGAGCCGCAGCTGGTCGAGATGATCGACGGCATGCAGAAGGCCGCCGATCTCTATTTCCATGAACTTGCCGAGCCGCAGACCAAGGCGCGCAAGGAAACCGACATGCCGATCGAAGAGGTCGTCAAGATCGGCGTCAACGCCACCAAGGGCCAGCTCGACGGCTTCCGCCAGGCCTCGGCCAAGATCAAGGCCACCGCGCGGGAAAAGTCGAATGCGCTCGCCGCAATCCGCGCCGATGCCAACAGCCATCTGAAGACGACGCTCATTGCCGGCGGCATCGTCGCCTCGCTCGCCGCCGCTATGCTCGCCTGGTTGATGTCGCGCATCATCGTCCGCCCGGTCGTCGGCATGACGAGCGCCATGGATCGCCTCGCCGGCGGTCAGAACGACATCGAGGTTCCGGCTGTCGAGCGCGGCGACGAAATCGGCCGCATGGCCCAGTCGGTCCTGGTCTTCAAGCAGGCAGCGATCGAGAAACTGCGCCTTGCCGGCGAGACCGACCGCATGCGCGACGACGCCGAGCGCCAGCGCCAGGCAGCTGATGAGCAGAAGGCGCGCGAGGAAGGCGAGATCCGCTACGCCATCGACGCTTTGGCGGGCGGCCTTGCCGAACTTGCCAACGGCGATATGGCCGGTCGTATCCAGACGCCGTTCGCCTCGCAATATGACAGCCTGCGCAACGACTTCAACCACGCCGTCGAAAAGCTGCAGGCGGCACTGCAATCGGTCGGCCGCAATGCTTCGGCGATCAATGCCGGCGCCGGCGAAATCCGCTCCGCCGCCGACGATCTGGCCCACCGCACCGAGCAGCAGGCTGCCGCCGTCGAACAGACCGCCGCAGCGCTCGAGGAAGTGACGACGACCGTCCGCGACAGCGCCAAGCGCGCTGAGGATGTCGGCAATCTCGTCGAGCGCGCCCGCCTCGGCGCCGAAAAGTCAGGCGAAGTCGTCCGCAAGGCCGTCTCCGCCATGCAGCAGATCGAGAAGTCGTCAGGTGAAATCTCCAACATCATCGGCGTCATCGACGACATCGCCTTCCAGACCAATCTTTTGGCTCTGAACGCCGGCGTCGAAGCCGCCCGTGCCGGCGATGCCGGCAAGGGCTTTGCGGTCGTCGCCCAGGAAGTGCGCGAGCTTGCCCAGCGCTCGGCCAAGGCCGCCAAGGAGATCAAGGCGCTGATCACCACCTCGGGCGAACAGGTCGTTGCTGGCGTCGGCCTCGTCGGCGAGACCGGCAAGGCGCTGGAGGTCATCGTCTCCGAGGTGCAGGAGATCAACCACCACGTCAGCGCCATCGTCACCGCCACGCGCGAACAGTCGATCGGCCTGCAGGAGATCAACACCGCCGTCAACAACATGGACCAGGGCACGCAACAGAACGCCGCTATGGTCGAAGAGCAGACCGCAGCAAGCCATGCGCTCGCCCAGGAGGCAAACGCCCTCGAAGAATTGCTGCGTCAGTTCAAGCTCGGCCAGGTGGCGCCGGCGCCGCGCGCAAGCGTTGCCGGCACGAGCTCCCGCCCGGTCGCCTCCCCGGCCCACGCCCTGACCCGCACCGTCGCCAAGGCTTTCGGCGGAAGACAGGCAAGCGCTGCGGCCGTGAAGGAAGACTGGACGGAGTTCTGAGAGGGCGCCCTTCTTAGGGACGTTAAATGAAGAGGGCGGTGCAGTGATGCGCCGCCTTTTTTGTTGATAGGACCTGCCGAGCAGCCCCCTCATCCGCCCTACGGGCACCTTCTCCCCGAGGGGAGAAGAGGGAATCGAGACGTTGCGGCATATCTCTTCTCCCCTCGGGGGTCCGAAGGACGGGTCTAGACCCGTGGCTCGACCCCGGCCGGGTGCCGGCAGGCGGATGAGGGGGCCACACGGCACGCCCTCACCAAAACATTATCCCGCAACCCCAACCGCAACACCGCGCCCCAGCGCCCTGAACACCGTCGAGACGATGCCGGCGCGGTCGAGGCCGGCGTGGGCGTTCATGGCTTCGGGCTTGGCCTGCTCCATCCAGATGTCGGGCATCACAAGCGAGCGCAGCTTCAGGCCGTTGTCGAGCAGGCCCTCGGTGGCGAGGAAATGCATCACATGGCTGCCGAAGCCGCCGATCGAGCCTTCCTCGACGGTGATGACAATTTCGTGGTGGCGGGCAAGCTGGCGGATGAGGTCGTGATCGAGCGGCTTGGCGAAACGTGCATCGGCGACCGTCGTCGAAAGCCCCGCGGCATCGAGATCCTCGGCGGCCAGCAGACAATCGGCAAGCCGGGTGCCGAAGGAGAGCAGCGCCACCTTGGTGCCTTCCTTGACGATACGGCCTTTGCCGATCTGCAGGATTTCGCCGCGCGCCGGCATGTCGACGCCGACGCCTTCGCCGCGCGGATAGCGGAACGAGATCGGCCCGCCGTCATAGGCGACAGCCGTGCGTACCATGTGCTTGAGTTCGGCCTCGTCTGCCGCCGCCATCACCACGAAGCCGGGCAGGGTGGTGAGGAAGGTGGTGTCGAATGAGCCGGCATGGGTCGGCCCGTCGGCGCCGACGAAGCCGGCACGATCGATCGGAAAACGCACCGGCAGCCCCTGGATCGCCACGTCGTGCACGACCTGGTCGTAGGCGCGCTGCAGGAAGGTGGAATAAAGCGCCGCGAACGGCTTGTAGCCTTCCGCCGCCAGGCCGGCGGCGAAGGTCACGGCATGCTGTTCGGCAATGCCGACGTCGAAACAGCGCGACGGAAAGGCCTCGGCGAGCTTGTCGAGGCCGGTACCATTCGGCATGGCGGCGGTAATGCCGACAATCTTGTCGTCGAGGGCGGCTTCCTGCACCAGCGCTTCGGCAAAGACGCTGGTATAGCTCGGCGCATTCGGCTTGACCCTTGCCTGGGCGCCGGTGATGACGTCGAACTTGTTGACGCCGTGATATTTGTCGGCCGCGGCTTCCGCCGGCGGATAGCCCTTGCCCTTCTGGGTGACGACGTGGATCAGCACCGGTCCGCGTCCATTGTCGCGGACATTGCGCAGGACGGGCAGCAGGTGGTCGAAGGAATGCCCGTCGATCGGCCCGATATGATAAAAGCCCATCTCTTCGAACATCGTGCCACCGGTGACATAGCCGCGCGCATGCTCGACGGCGCGGGTGATCGCCCGGTCGATGTTCTTGCCGAGATAGGCCGTCAGCTTCTTGCCGAAGTCACGGAAGCCCATATAGGTGCGACCCGAGGCAAGGCGCGCGAGATAGGCGCTCATGGCGCCCGTCGGTGGCGCGATCGACATGTCGTTGTCGTTGAGGATGACGATGAGCCGCGCATCGAGGGCACCCGCATTGTTCAACGCCTCATAGGCCATGCCGGCCGACATCGCCCCGTCGCCGATGACGGCGATGACGCGGCGGTCTGATTTGTCGAGGTCGGCGGCAATCGCCATGCCGAGGCCGGCCGAGATCGAGGTCGAGGAATGCGCGGCGCCGAAGGGATCATATTCGCTTTCGGCCCGGCGGGTGAAGCCGGACAGCCCGTCTTCCTGGCGCAGCGTCCGGATGCGGTCACGCCGGCCGGTGAGAATCTTGTGCGGATAACATTGATGGCCGACGTCGAAGATCAGCCGGTCGCTTGGCGTGTCGAAGACGCTGTGAATGGCGATCGTCAATTCGACGACGCCGAGACCGGCGCCGAGATGGCCGCCGGTGCGCGACACCGCATCGATCATTTCGTCCCGGACTTCGCGGGCAAGCTGCGGTAGGTCGCGATCCTCGAGCTTGCGCAGGTCGGCGGGATAGATGACCTGGTCGAGCAGGGGGGTCTTCGGCAGTTGTGTCACAGGCGGGCGCTCTTTCTTGCTTTTCCTTGTTCCGCCTTATTCGATTAGATTGCGGCAAAACAAGTGCATTTCAGGAACCGAAGCTTTTCACCTTAGAGCATGATGCCGGAAAGTGTGAACGGTTTTCGGAGTATATCCTGGTCTATTTCTCTCATTTCGTGTCGCTCAGCCCTCCGGCAACGGCACGAATTCCTCTTCATCCCCCGGCACGATATCGAAGCGGCCGGTGCGCCATTCCTCCTTGGCCTGTTCGATCCGCTCCTTCGAGGAGGAGACGAAATTCCACCAGATATAACGTTTCGAATTGAGCGCCGCACCGCCGAAGAGCATCAGGTGACAGCCATCGCGACCGGCTTCCAGCGTGATCGCATCGCCCGGCCGAAAGACCAGCAGCTGGTCGGCGGCAAAACGGTCGCCTGATATGACGACCTCGCCCGACAGCACATAGACGGCGCGCTCTTCGTGGCCCGCGCCGAATGGAAATTTGGCGCCCGCCTGCAGGTCGAGATCGACATAGAGCGTGTCGGAGAAAACACCGACCGGCGATGTCATGCCTTCGAACGAGCCGATGACCACGCGCCCGCGCACACCTGCCGTCTCGATCAGCGGCATGGCGGACTTTTCCGTATGGGCGAAAGCTGGATCGATCTCCTCCTTGTCGTCGGGCAGCGCCAGCCAGGTCTGCAGCCCCGACATCAGCAGCGGATGGCCACGCAGATTGTCGGGCGTGCGCTCGGAATGGACGATGCCGCGACCGGCCGTCATCAGGTTGATATCGCCGGGACGGATGACCTTTTCGGTGCCGAGGCTGTCGCGATGGCGGATCTCGCCGTCGAACAGATAGGTGACCGTCGACAGGCCGATATGCGGATGCGGCTTGACGTCGAGCGCCTCGTCCGGCTTCAGGATCGCCGGTCCCATGCGGTCGAAGAAGATGAACGGCCCGACCAGCCGCCGCTGCCGGCTGGGCAGAGCGCGGCGCACCTGAAAACCGCCGATATCGCTGGTGCGCGGGATGATCAGGTTCTCGATCGCATCGCAGGCGAAGGCATCGCCGGGCAGGGGGTCTTTACCGGGAAAGAAGGACATTGGGATCTCCGATCGCTACAGTGCCGAGCGTCATCGCCCACAAATAGCGCCTGGAGCGCCGCGCGTCCAATCGGACGCGCTAAAGGACGCTCCAACACTTGAAAGCGCGCCGCGCGTCCAATCGGACGCGCTAAAGGACGCTCCAGCACCTGAAAGCGCGCCGCGCGAATGACTCAGATCGCGGTAAAACCGTTGTCGACGAAGAGATGGGCGCCGTTGACGAAGCTCGATTCGTCGCTGGCGAGATAAAGGGCGGCCCGCGCGACATCTTCCGGCTCGCCGATCCGCCCCTGCTGGGCGGCAATGGCGGCATCCGAAACATCGACACCGAGAGCCTGCAGGTCGGCAACCTCGCGCAGGCCGTGCGGCGTGCGGATGAAGCCGGGGCAGACGGCGTTGCAGCGGATGTTGCGGTCGCGGAATTCCACCGCGATGGCGCGGGCAAACATATGCACGGCCCCCTTGGTCGTGTCGTAAAGCACTTCCATCGGCGTGGCGGCGACCGCCGAGATCGACGAGGTGCAGACGATCGATCCGCCGCCGCTGGCAATCATCTTCGGCAGCACCGCCTTGGTCATCAGGAACATCGAGCGCACATTGACGGCGTGCAGCCAGTCCCATTCCTCGACGGTCGTTTCGAGAAAAGGTTTGATGACGATCGTACCGGCGTGATTGAAAAGCACGGTCACCGCGCCGTAGCGTTCTTCGACGCCTTCGACGGCGGCATTGACGGCGGATTCGTCCGAGACATCGGCAGTCCAGTAATCGGCCTCGCCGCCGGCATCACGGATCTGCTTCACGGTCTCCGCGGCTGCATCGCCATTGCGGTCTATGATCGCAACACGCGCGCCTTCCGCCGCAAAAAGCTTCGAGGCGGCACCGCCCATGCCGGTCGCGCCGCCCGAGATAATGGCGACCTTGCCCTTCAACCTGTCCGTCATTTCCTTGTCCCCTCATCGTTTTGGATGGGGATCATAGATCGGTCTGAAGCCGATAGCCAAGCGCCTTCGAGGGAGTTTGCTGCGCCTCAGGCGCCGTCGAGCGGCTCGACGCCCTGCGGCTTGCCGGCGCGGTCGAGCCGGATCTTCTCGATGCGGTTCTCGGCAGCCGAAAGCAGCGTCTCGCAATGTTTCTTCAGCGCTTCGCCGCGCTCATAGATCTCGATCGATTCATCCAGCGCCACATCGCCGCGTTCCAGCCGGGCGACGATGCTTTCGAGTTCGGCAACCGCCTTT
>NZ_VSZV01000334.1:20553-59499 GCF_008919455.1 Rhizobium sp. PEPV16 | reverse complement strand
TCGAGCAGGCTGACGACCCGGTTCTTCGCGTGCCGGTCCGCGAGTTCCAGCACGCGCCCGGTCGCCCAGTCGAAATCCTCACCCGTCAGATTGATCTGCGCCAGCGGATCGCGGTGATGCGCGTCGAAGCCGGCGGAGATGATGATGAGATCCGGCCGGAAATCGTCAAGCGCGGGCAGCACGCGCGATTTGAACGCCTCGCGAAAATGGTCGCTGCCGACATTCGGCGACAGCGGCGCATTGACGATGGTGTTGTGCTTGCCCTTCTCATCCTTGGCGCCGGTGCCGGGATAGAGCGGCATCTGATGCGTCGAGCAGAACAGCACCGAGGGATCGTCCCAGAAGATATCCTGCGTGCCGTTGCCGTGGTGCACGTCCCAGTCGACGATGGCGATGCGCTCGGCGCCATGCGTCTTCTGCGCATGCCGGGCGGCGATCGCCGCATTGTTGAAGAAGCAGAAGCCCATCGCCGTCATCTTCTCGGCATGGTGCCCCGGCGGGCGGGCGGCGACGAAGACATTGTCGGCCCGGCCGGTAAAGACATCGTCCACCGCCGCCATCGCCCCGCCAATGCCGGTCAGCGCCGCCTGCAGGCTCTTGCTGCTGGCATAGGTGTCGGCTTCGATCTGATTGATCTCCCCCTCTTCCTCGGGAATCTCCCGCATGACGGCGGTCAGATGCTCCTCTGGATGGGCCAGCAGCACCGCATCCTCGTTCGCCTGTGGCGCCTGCCGGCGCTCCAGCCGCTCGAAATTCGGATGTTCCAGTGCGACATTGATGGCGCGGATCCTGTCCGATCGCTCCGGATGGCCGGCGGGCGTGACATGTTCCAGGAAGATCGGGTGTTCATAAAGACGGGTGCTCATGAAGACACTCTATCGGTCGCTTATGTCATGTGCCACAGCAGATGGGGCATCGCCTGACGATTTCAACAAGCGCTCTTGCCGCGCCTGCCGACCGTTGGCCTATCACACTGTCTCATTTGCGCCGTTTCCGTCGAGCCGGTCCATTGCAGCGGCGCCGCATCCATTCAGGCGGGTGGAGGACACTGTAACACTTTGAACTATTGCGTAATTTTATCCTTAAGCCGGTTCCGGTATAAGCTATTATGAAGTAGTGTTGCCATGGGAACTCTGTAGGGCAGATCTGTTGATGAGTCAGTCGAAACGTCCTGATGTGGCGGAAATACGCGTGCCGTTTCGCGATGTCGATATGACCGGCCAGATGTTTCTGGCCTCTTATATTTCCTATGCCGAGTCCGTCCTGGCAGGCTTCTGGTCGTCACGGCCCGATGTCGATGACGAACCCGTCTATAGCCCCAGCAAGATTTCCTGCATGCTTCACCGTCCGCTGCACTACGACGAGCCGGCAACCTTCACCGCCACGGTCGACAAGATCGGCATGCATTCCATCGGCTTCCTCGTTTCGATCGACACCGGGGAGGAGCGTGCCGCCGAGGTCGAGATCATCTGGCAGGCCCGCACCCGCGAGGACCAGTCGCCGGCCTCGCTGCCGGAGGAAACGCGCGACTGGCTTTATCGGTTTTTGGATTAGGGTGGTGCTTCGGGCGGGTTGCGTTTTACTTCCCTGCCGCCTGAGCTCGGTCACGCCGTCCAATCATCTCGCCGCCATGCTGGCTACCAGATCGCTGAACCTCTCTCCCTGAATGCCGACATGCGTCCGCAGCAGACGGCGGGCTTCATCTCCATTTCCGGCAAAGATCGCATCGACGATGGCGCTATGTTCTGAGAAGGAGGTCGACAGGCGGTTGCGCACGCGCAGCTGGAGGCGGCGATAAGGCCGCAGGCGGCGGTGCAATTGCACACATTGCTCCTCGAGGAATTCGCTTCGGCCGGCTGCATAGATGGCCTTATGGAATTCCTCATTGTCGTAATAATAGGCATCGCTGTCACCGGCAGCGGCAGATTTCTCACAGCGGCTGTGGGTGGCCGTGATCGCTTCCCGGGAGGCCTCGTCCAGCCGTCGTGCGGCGAGCGACCCGGCCAGGCCCTCCAATTCAGCCATCACCTCGAACATCTCGTAAACGCGGTGCGGCCCCGGATCGATGACGATTGCGCCTCTGCGCGGTCGAATTTCGATGAGGCCGATCGCATCGAGCTGCATCAGCGCCTCGCGCACGGGTGTGCGGGAGACCCCGAAACGCGTCGCAAGCACGGTTTCGTCGAGCCGCTCCCCGGGGGAGAACTCGTTGGAAAGAATTGAATTTTCAATCTCATCCCGAAGCCATCGGCCGACATTCTCGGACATTCGTCTCACTTCCCTCATACATAAACGCAATTCTTGTATACACGATTGTTGACCTCGTGTACGAAGAGTGGCATTCTACATACTACCGATGAAATCCGACGATGGGAAGCAGCCGGTCAAATACGGTCCGCACCCAGCCGGCCGGCAGAAGAGAGGAGAGATGGCATGTCTGAGGCTTCCTTCTTCACCGACATGCTGCAGAGCATCACGGATCGCGGACGCCAGCTTCTGTTTTCCGGCTCCCGCGCCACGCAGGTCGCAGCCAAGGCCGATCTCCAGACGCTCTGTGAAATGCTGCTGTCGAGCCGGGGCGAAGCCTCGGGCATGGCGCTTGCGGCCGAGATACTCGATCGCTGGGGCGCGCTCGAGAGCGAGGGCGCGCAGGCATTCCTCGATATGCTGCATGAAAAGTTCGGCCCCGACACGGCCAAGCTCGACCAGGCGATAGAAAATTACCGCACCGACAAAAGCTCTGCCGCGATCATTGCTCTCCACCAGGCAGCCGAGCCGCGGCGACAGGAGCTTCTGCGCCGATTGAATCACGCGCCGAACGGCACCGCCAAGCTTGTCCGGATGCGTGAGCAGCTGCTTGCTTCCAAAGACCAATCCGCAGGATATCACGCGCTTGACGCCGACTTCACGCATCTGTTCGGCTCCTGGTTCAATCGCGGCTTTCTCACGCTGCGCCCCATCGACTGGTCGACGCCGGCCTACATTCTTGAAAAGATCATCAAATACGAGGCCGTGCACGAGATCGCCGGCTGGGAGGAATTGCGCAGTCGTTTGGCACCGGCCGACCGCCGATGCTTTGCCTTCTTCCACCCCCGATTGGCCGACGAGCCGCTCGTGTTCGTCGAGGTGGCGCTGACACGATCCGTGCCCAGCGCGATCGGAGATGTGCTCGTCGAGGGCAGGGAGCAGATCAATGCCGACGAGGCGACGACGGCTGTCTTCTATTCGATCTCCAACTGCCAGGATGGTTTGCGCGGCATCTCCTTTGGCAACTTCCTGATCAAGCAGGTCGTGGAAGACCTGCGCAGAGACCTGCCTGGCCTCAAGAATTTCGTCACGCTGTCGCCCGTACCAGGCTTTGCCCGTTGGCTTGCCAAAGCACGTGCCTCGGCCGCCGACCGGTTGCTGCCGGAAGCGGTCCTCGAAAAACTGACCTTGCTGGATGATCCGAGCTGGCCTGACAACGAGAATACGGCGAGCGAAGTGGAGCGCGTGTTGCTGCCTCTTGCCGCGGGCTATTTCCTGACAGAACGGACGCCGGAGGGCCGCCCCATCGATCCTGTCGCCCGCTTCCATCTCGGCAACGGCGCTCGACTGGAAAGACTGAATTTTCTTGGCGACCGCTCGACCAAGGCGATGCAGCAGGCACACGGCCTGATGGTCAACTACCTCTACAAGCTCGACGATATCGTGGCCAACCACGAGGCCCTGGCGCAGCGCGGCGAGGTGATTGCCTCGCCTGCCGTCAAGAGCTTGCTCAACCAGAACGACGAAGTCCGCCGCGGCGGCAATGGCCAGCAAGGCTCCCGGCCATTCGCACAGATCATGAACTCAACGCTTGGAGGGCGAAAGTGAGCAACCATCTTTTCGACGCCATGCGGACGGCTGCGCCCGGTGACGCACCGTTCATCCGGATCGATAGCAAGCGCACATGGACCTATGATGACGCTTTCGCTCTTTCCGGCCGCATTGCCGGCGCGATGGACACGCTCGGCATTCGCCCCGGCGACCGGGTGGCGGTGCAAGTCGAGAAAAGTGCCGAGTCGCTGATCCTCTATCTCGCCTGTCTTCGAACAGGTGCGGTCTACCTGCCACTCAACACCGCCTATACGCTGGCTGAGCTCGATTACTTTATCGGCGATGCGGAGCCGCGTTTGGTGGTTGTTGCGTCGGCTGCGAGAGAGGGCGTGGAGAAAATCGCCAAGCCTCACGGCGCGATCGTCGAAACGCTTGATGCCGACGGCAGCGGTTCGTTACTGGATCTCGCACGCGATGAGCCGGCCGACTTTGTCGATGCCTCGCGTTCCGCGGATGATCTGGCTGCGATCCTCTACACGTCGGGAACGACCGGACGCTCCAAGGGGGCGATGCTCACCCATGGAAACTTGCTCTCGAACGCCCTGACCTTGCGAGATTATTGGCGCGTCAGCGCCGACGATCGGCTGATCCATGCCCTGCCGATCTTCCATACACATGGGCTGTTCGTCGCCACGAACGTCACATTGCTCGCCGGCGCCTCGATGTTCCTGCTGTCGAAGTTCGATCCGGAGGAGATCCTGTCGCTGATGCCGCAGGCAACGATGATGATGGGCGTGCCGACCTTCTATGTGCGCCTCCTGCAAAGTCCGCGCCTCGACGAGCAAGCGGTCGCCAATATCCGCCTTTTCATTTCCGGATCGGCTCCCCTGCTTGCAGAGACACATACCGAGTTCCAGGCCCGCACCGGTCACGCCATTCTCGAGCGCTACGGCATGACGGAAACCAATATGAACACCTCGAACCCCTATGAGGGCAAACGGATTGCCGGAACGGTCGGTTTCCCGCTGCCTGATGTGACGGTGCGCGTTACCGACCCCGCCACCGGGCTCGTGCTGCCGCGTGAAGAAACGGGCATGATCGAGATCAAGGGGCCGAACGTCTTCAAGGGCTATTGGCGCATGCCGGAAAAGACGGCGGCCGAGTTCACCGCCGACGGTTTCTTCATCAGCGGCGATCTCGGCAAGATCGACCGGGAAGGCTATGTCCACATCGTCGGTCGCGGCAAGGATCTGGTGATTTCGGGTGGATACAACATCTATCCGAAAGAGGTCGAAGGCGAGATCGACCAGATCGAGGGTGTGGTTGAGAGCGCTGTGATCGGTGTGCCGCATCCCGATTTCGGAGAAGGCGTAACGGCCGTCGTCGTGTGCAAGCCCGGCGCCGTCCTCGATGAGAAGACCATCGTCAGCGCCCTCCAGGACCGTCTTGCCCGCTATAAACAGCCCAAGCGCATCATCTTCGCCGACGACCTGCCGCGCAACACCATGGGCAAGGTCCAGAAAAACATCCTGCGGCAGCAATACGCCGATCTTTACACGAGGAGGTAAGGCGGCGCGCCCTCTGGGAGGAGGGTGCGTCGACATCCCGCATCAATCTTGAACACAACAACGACGGCGCTGGAGGCGTCGGAGGGAGGGGAATCATGGGTATTGAACTATTGGCCATAGGCCTGCTGGTCGCCATGTTCATCATTGCGACGATCCAGCCGATCAACATGGGTGCGCTCGCTTTTGCTGGCGCCTTTGTGCTCGGCTCGATGATCATCGGGATGAAAACCAGCGATATTTTTGCCGGCTTTCCGAGTGATCTGTTCCTGACGCTCGTCGCCGTCACCTATCTCTTCGCCATAGCGCAGATCAACGGCACGATCGACTGGCTCGTCGAATGTGCCGTCCGCCTGGTGCGCGGGCGGATCGGCTTGATTCCCTGGGTGATGTTCCTGGTCGCCGCCATCATTACCGGTTTCGGTGCTCTTGGGCCTGCCGCGGTCGCTATTCTCGCACCCGTCGCGTTGAGCTTTGCCGTTCAGTACCGCATCCACCCGGTCATGATGGGCTTGATGGTGATCCATGGCGCGCAGGCCGGCGGCTTTTCGCCGATCAGCATCTATGGCGGTATCACCAACCAGATCGTTGCGAAGGCCGGCCTGCCTTTCGCGCCGACTTCGCTGTTTCTCTCCAGCTTCTTCTTCAACCTGGCGATCGCAGTGCTGGTCTTCTTCGTTTTCGGCGGCGCAAAAGCGATGAAGCAAGATCCAGCATCGCTTGGCCCCTTGCCCGAACTCCATCCCGAGGGCGTGTCGGAGTCGATCAGAGGTCACGGCGGCACGCCGGCTAAGCCGATCAGGGAGCATGCCTATGGTACGGCGGCCGATACCGCGACGACATTGCGCCTGAACAATGAGAGAATTACCACCTTGATCGGCCTGACGGCGCTCGGCATCGGCGCCCTGGTTTTCAAGTTCAACGTCGGCCTCGTCGCCATGACAGTCGCCGTCGCGCTGGCGCTCTTGTCACCGAAGACTCAGAAGGCAGCAATCGACAAGGTCAGCTGGTCGACCGTGCTGCTGATATCAGGCATCATCACCTATGTCGGCGTCATGGAGAAAGCCGGTACCGTCGACTACGTGGCGAACGGTATATCCAGTCTCGGCATGCCGCTGCTGGTGGCGCTCCTGCTTTGCTTTACCGGCGCCATCGTCTCGGCCTTTGCCTCCTCGACCGCGCTGCTCGGCGCGATCATCCCGCTTGCCGTTCCGTTCCTCTTGCAAGGACACGTCAGCGCCATCGGTGTGGTCGCGGCGATCGCGATCTCGACGACGATCGTCGATACCAGCCCGTTTTCCACCAATGGCGCTCTTGTCGTCGCCAATGCGCCGGACGACTGGCGAGAGCAGGTGCTGCGACAGCTGCTGGTCTACAGCGCCTTGATCGCGATCATCGGCCCGATCGTCGCCTGGTTGGTGTTTGTCGTGTCCGGGCTGGTGTGACGGCGGGCTGCCCTGGAATCATCGCTTTCCGCCGCAGGCCATGCCCGCGGCGCCAGTGCATCCAGATCGAAGAGCGCGCTTGTTCGAAACGGCCCGCGATGCTAGAAAATCGCATGGACAACACCCTGATCAGCACTTTCGTGATGATGATGTCGCGCTCATAGCGTGGCGGGTTTCGTGCGTCCAGAATGCACCAGCGACCGCCCTCGAGGCGGTCTTTTCATGGGTCGATCCGTCTCGCGGGCAATAACAGCCTTCGAAAGGAAACACCGATGAACAAGATCTACATCACCACCTCGATCCCCTATGTGAATGCCGCGCCGCATGTGGGCTTTGCCCTCGAGCTGATCCAGGCCGACGCCTATGCCCGCCATTTCCGGCTTCTCGGCCACGACATCAGGTTCCAGTGCGGAACCGACGACAACAGCCTGAAGAATGTCCGGTCGGCGGAAGCCGCGGGAGTGGAGGTCAAGGACTTCGTCAATGCGAACGCGGACAGGTTCGAGCGCCTTGGCGGCCTGCTCGATATCTCCAACGAGGAATTCGTCCGCACCTCCCGCGATCCGAGGCACATCGCCTGCGTCCACGCCTTGTGGAGGGCATGCGCTAGCAAGGGCGACCTTTATCGCAAGGCATATGAGGGTCTCTATTGCGTCGGCTGCGAGCAATTCTACGAGCCGTCGGAACTCGATGACGGGCGGTGCCCGGAACACGGCATCGCCCTTGAGACCATCCGCGAGGAGAACTGGTTCTTCCGTCTCTCCCGTTACGGCGACCGGCTGCTTGCGCTTCTCGAGACCGGCGAGCTTCGGATCGTCCCGGCTCATCGGCGCAACGAAATCCTTGCCCTGCTGCGGCGTGGCCTGACCGACATCAGCGTGTCGCGCAGTGCGGAGCGGGCGCGAGGCTGGGGCGTTCCCGTCCCCGATGGAGATGAGGTCGTCTATGTCTGGTTCGATGCCCTGGCGAACTATCTCACAGGTCTCGGCCACGGGTCCGATGAAACCCTCTTGCAGCGCTATTGGAACGGCGGCCAACGCATCCACGTCGTCGGCAAGGGCATCTCCAAATTCCACGCCATCTACTGGCCGGCCATCCTCTTGTCCGCAGGCCTGCCGCCGCCATCCTCGATCCTCGTGCACGGCTATGTCACGGTGGAGGGCCGGAAGATCGGCAAGTCGGCCGGCAACGGCATCGATCCGGAACGCATCATCCAATCCTACGCAACGCCGGATGCACTGCGCTATTACCTGCTCCGGCATATACGCTCGGCAGACGACGGCGATTTCTCCGCCGAGCGTCTCGAAGCCGCTTGGTCGGGAGAGCTCGCCGGGCAGCTCGGAAATCTCGCGAACCGGGTGCTTGCGCTTCTGTCCACGTCATTCGGCGGTTTCGTTCCGCCCGTGCCGGACAGCGCGTTCGTAGATGAGGCTGCCCGCCTTCCGGGGAAGGTGGCTGAAGCCTTCGATGCCTACGAGCTCCATGTCGGCCTCGCCGATATTTTTGCGTTTATCGGCGCGGCGAACAGGCGGTTTACACAAGGCGCGCCATGGGCGGATGCGAAAGCCCTGCTTGCCGATCTCACGCCGGAGGATCGGCAGGCGACCACTGCGCGCCTCGGCGCTTCCCTGGCCGAGCAGGTCTACGGCCTTGCGGTCGTTGCCCGCTGCCTCCTGCCGTTCCTGCCAAGCTCGGCCGCAACGCTGCATTCCAGGCTGGGAATACCGTCTCCTCGCCTCTATCGGGACCCCTTGATCGTTGGCGGGGTCAAGGCCGCTCCACAAGCCGTCCTTTTTCCGCAACGAGCGCCGGCTTGAACGACGAGGTTTCGAGCCTGCTTGGAGACGGTAGGAGAGGGCAGTCATCCTCTTCCCGATCGCGCTAACAGCGGCATTCGCATGATCTGCAGGATCAATCAAACGCCTATCTTCTCACATCGCAGCAGCCAAAATCCCAGTGTAGGTCAAGTGATGCAACAACTGATCGGCTCCGTGCGCGGCCCAGTAAGGACGGGTTGCCACGGCAGCCGGATGGCGGCGCGAGTGAACGGCCTTTAAGTGATCGATGATGAAGTGAATTAGAAATTCGGCTAGCGCCAAGACCGCGACCGTCACGCCATCCAGCCCGAACAAAAACAATCCCGGAAGGGTGCCTGCGACGTGGATCGCTGCATGGATATAGCCGCCGGGATGGCGGATGTCGCCCTTGCCCCGCAGAATCCAGGTCGACTGCAAGAGATAGTCGGCGGCGAAATGCTTGACCTGCAGCCAGGCGAGTAGGCCAATAAGGGAAGATGCACTTTCCATGATCCTTCCTCCCTCAAATTGGGGGCGATTTCCGGTCCAGGGTAAAGATCGGCACCGGTTGCGATTTGCCGCGCACCACCGTCTCTCCCAGCGAGCGGGCATCGAGCCGCCTGTCGGCCCGTTCCCACGTCTCGCCACTCAACACGATTTCAACGCCTTTGTCTTTGGCGACGCCGACCAGGCGGCTTGCGAGGTTTACGGCATCGCCAATCGCCGTGTAGCTCAGGCGTTCGGCCGAGCCGATATTGTCGACGAGTGCCGTCCCGCTGTTGATGCCGATCCTGACCCGCACTGCGTCATGCTGGGGCGCGAGCGGCGGGATGGCATGCATCGCGTTACGGATCGCGGCCGCGGCACGGCAGGCACACGACGCGTGATCGGGCTCGTCGTTCGGGGCCATTCCAGATCGCCATCACAGCGTCGCCGATGAATTTGTCGACCGTGCCGCCCTCGGCGTGGATCGCGGCGATGGAAAGCGCGCGGGAGCGCGAAACGCACATCGAACGGCCTTCCATGTTCTCAATCGATCAGTCGAAGGACGATTCGGTGAATGCGGTCCTTGCCCGCTGATGCAACAGCCCACGCTTGACGTGATCCAGAATGTCATGAAAGTTTCATATTCAGGCTATTTCCGGCAGAGCGAAAATAATCTACTATTTTAATCAGGAAACAAGATTTCCTGAAACAAACGAAGGAGACTGATTGAGTATATTTCTTATGACTACCATGCTCATCGCAGGCTTTGTCCTGTTTGCCCTGATCACCGGGGCAGCACGAGGGCGCACTGCCCAGACCACCGCAAACACCAAGCGTAGGTCGGGCAGTTCAGGAAGCTCCGGCGATGGAGGTGGAGGCTGGTTCGATGCCTCAGGCGACTGTGACGGCGGTGACGGCGGTGGTGGAGGAGGAGACTAAATCAAACTGAAATCGATAGAATGCCCGACCGCCTCAAGGCGGTTTTTTGTTGCCCGGATTCCGGCGCGGCTGTGCCCCGGTCAATCCAAGGGCATCACAAAGGTGAAGCGCGTCTCCTTGTCATCGGAACTAACCGTGATCGTCCCGCCATGGGCGCGGGCAATTTCCGAGGCGATGTGCAGACCCAGCCCCAATCCTCTTTGACTTGTGCCGGCTTCACCTTTGAAGAAAGGCTGAAAAAGCCCTGTCATCGCCTCGCTGGAAATCGGAGCGCCGCCATTGGCGATCCAAAGCTCCAGCTTTCCGTCGACAGTTGCCGCCGATAGCCGCACCGGTTCGTCCGGCGCCCCGTGAGTCAGGGCATTTCCCAAAAGATTGGACACCAGCTGGCCGATCCGGCCGCTGTCGCAGTCTATCGGCCCGTCGAATTCGATGGTCACCTCAATTGCGCGGTCGAGATGACTGAAGCGGAGTTCTTCGATGACCTGCCGCAAGAGCGGCTCGAGATGCTCCGACCGCCTCTCGAGCGTGATGCCGCCACCCAATCGTCCGCGCGCGAAGTCGAGGACGTTGTCGATCAGGGCGGACATGCGAACGACGCTGCCTTGCATCAAGTCGAGAACTTTAATCGCGCGATCGGTCTGCTTTTCTTTTCGCAGAATGCGCGCAGCGGCTGAAATCGAGGCAAGCGGGTTGCGCAGGTCGTGGCCGAGAACAGCAATGAACTCTTCCCGCAACTCGGCGGTTTGCTGTTCGAAGGCAAGTTTGGCCTTGATCGTGGCGCCAGCAGCATCGGCCGCGGCGCGCGCCTCGACCAGCTCCCGTTCATAACGGCGACGCTCGGCAGCCTGAAACATCGTCACGCGGGTGAAAAGCAGAGCACCGTTTTCCGCCCGTCTTTCCATCGCATTGGCGAGCACCGGCAGCTTTTTGCCGTCCACTGTGACGAGATCGAGGGCAACTTCGTTGAAAAATCCTTGCATGCGCAGCAAAGGCGCAAAATGGGTCTCGTAGAATATACGGCCCGAGGTGTTGAGCAGGTCGTGAAGTCGTTTGCCGAGGAGCTGCTCGGCGGGGATGCCGATCCAGGTCGAAAGCGTTCTGTTAACCTTGACGATGCGTCCGTCCAGCTGCAGCGAAAGATAGCCGCAGGGCGCGTTTTCGTACAAGTCCTCGAGGTCTTCCGCCGGCATGGAACTCTGCGTGTCGATTGCAGTCATCGGACGAACCGCCGGATTGCGGATATGACCTCGTCGGGAGCGCTGAGGTTAGGACAGTGGCCACTCGCGTTCAGCACCACCAATTGGCTGTTTGGGAGCTGCCGATGGACGAATTCGCCGACCTCTTCGGAGGCGATGATGTCATCCCGGCATTGAAGGATCAGCGTTCTGGCGGTGACGTGCTGAAGGTCGCTGCGGTTGTCTGACGTGAATGTCACCCGTGCGAACGCCTTGGCGATCTCAGGATCGGTGCGGCAGAAGCTATTCGTCAGCTCTTCACCGAGTTCCGGTCGATCCGGATTGCCCATGATGGCTGGCGCCATCGCGGCAGACCATCCCATGTGGTTGTCGTCCAGCGACGTCAGCAATTCGTCTATATCTGCCGCGCTGAAGCCGCCGACATAGTCACCGTCGTTGATATAGCGCGGCGACGGCCCGACAAGGATCAGGCTTTCAAACAGCTCCGGCGCCTTCAGCGATGCGACGACGCCGATCATTGCGCTGACGGAGTGGCCGACGAAGACCGTTTGCGTCAGGCCGAGCGCGCGGCAGATTTCCATGAGGTCATCGGCATAACCCGCCAATGACGAATACTTCTGGGCATCATAAGCCGCGAGATCGGATCGCCCGGCGCCGACATGATCGAACAGCACTGTCTTGAAGTCGCCTTCGAAGGCTGGCGCCACGAAGCGCCACATATTCTGGTCGCACCCGAATCCATGCGAAAAGATCATGGCACGCTGGCCATCGCCCCGGACTTGAACATGATTTCGATCGATGACGGTCATCTCGTCCTCTTCCCCGCTTTCATAGCATGTTCCGCCTGTCATGGATTGAGGAAAGATCGGGGAGGCAACGGGTTCGATGGATGTGTGACATGATATTCCAGAAGGCGACCGCCCTGCCGTTTGCGACATGCCTCAGCCCATCACTTCCTGCAGCTTGAAGAAGAATCGCCGCGGGTCGTCGTGCACGCACATCATCCCGGCAATCCCGTCATCGTCAATCCTGTGGAAGTAGTCCACGATCGGCTGTTTGTCGTAGACCATCGCAGCCGTTTTGACGCCGTCGAGAGCCTGAAGCTTCAATGAAGCTGTCGTGCCTCTCGCTCGAAGCATCTTCTGCAGGTACGAGAACCAATGGCGGGCGACGAACGTCCGGCCAAAGGGCGCCATCTTGATCGCCAGCCGAACAGGCAAGAAACTTGGCTCGATCGGAACAAGCCGGCCCGGTCTCCACTTGAAGAGCAGGGCGTCCGCCCGCATGTCGGAATGGAAGCGCTTGCCAAACCAGTTGAGATTCTCGAGCACGCCGTCCAGTGGATGACCCGACGGAATACCAACGCCGCTCCAAAGGCCGACCATGTCCTTTGGCTGGACGGGCTCCAGCGACCGGAACCAGGTAGCCATCTCCTCCTGCTGGTCGCCTCGCATGATTTCTCCTTCACGGATATTCGTTGCGGAAGAATGAAAAGAAGGTTTGGAAGTTCCCGTTTATGTGGAACGGGCGGAACGCCTGGTGAGGCTTTCGCATAGGTTCTATCTTAAGCCCAACGGCCCTCGAAGGAGCCGTTGGGCATTGGCCAGATAAGATCGACCTCTGCCTCAGGCGCGTGACGGCAGCAGGGGATAGCCGACCATGACGGCGCGGCCAAGCAGGGCCGCGACGAAAGCCTTGATCACATCGCCGGGAATGAAGGCCATCGAGCCGACGAAGGCTTTCGTGAAGCCGAGGCCGGCGACGGTGGCGAGATAGGTGATCCCAAAGGCGTAGAGCACGACGATGCCGCCGACCATGGCGGCGAGGAAGAAGCTCACCGTCTGCACCAGGGCGGCTTGCTGATCGTTGACCAGCCGCTCGCTGAGATAGCCGGTGACGAAGGCGGCAAAGATCCAGCCGATCAGGAAGCCGGCCGTTGGCGACGCGAAGATCGCAAGCCCGCCGCGGCCGCCGGAAAGCACCGGCAGGCCGATCGCCACCAACACCAGCACGATCAGCACGGCAATCGCGCCGCGCCGGGCGCCGAGCACGACGCCGGCCATCATGACGCCGAGGGATTGCGCCGTGATCGGCACTGGAATGAAGCCGAGCGAGATCGGCGGCAGCAGGCCGAGCGCCACGATGATCGCGGCGAAGAGGGCGGTAAGAACGAGGTCGCGGGTGCTCATCATCATCAATTCCGTATTTATCAATCGTTAACTCACATGCCGCCGAATGCCCCGCGCGTCAATCGCTGCGGCGATATTATCCGCATCCTTAAGGGTCAGGATGATCAGCGGCGCAAGCAGCGTCGTCGGCCGGATCTTCAGGCCGCGTGCCTTATGCGCCTCGCGGATCGCCTGATAACGGCCGACAATCTCCGGCACGAAGCGCAGCACCAGCCCGAGCGCCAGGCCAATATCGTCGGCCTGCACCCAGCCGGTGCGTTCGAGCGGGCGGGCAAGCGCGGTCACCTCGTCGATAAACTCAGCGATCGACGTCGTCGCCGTCACGGTAGCGGCAAGCAGCATCAGTGCCGTCAGCCGCAGCAGGGGCACGAGTGCTTCCTGCCAGGGATTGAAGATGAGGTTGAAGAGTGCGACGACCGCGATCGTCAGGAAGATCGGCCGCAGCCGCCTGAGCCCATCCGCAAACGGCAGGCCGACCATCCGGTAGAGAGCCGCCGTCAGCAGCACGGCGATCGAGAGCAGAACCAGGTTCCCGCTGATGAACAGCACCACGCCGAAGATCGTCAGCGACAACAGCTTTACCCGCGGCGAAAGCCGGTGCATCACGCTGTTGCCTTCGACATAGAGCGATTGCATCAGGCGGCGATCTCCTTGTAGCGGGCGATCGCTTCGGCGGCCGGCGCATCGGCGGCAAGCCGCCCTTCATGAAACAGCAGCACTCGCTCGAAACCGGCGATCAGTTCCAGATCATGCGTGATGATGATGGCGCTTTCCGGCAGTCCGGCGATAATCCCTTCGACCAGCGCCCGGTTCTTGAGGTCGAGCTGGTTGGTCGGCTCGTCGAGGATGAGAATGCCAGGCCCCGTTGCCAGCACCGAGCAAAGGGCCGCCACCTGCAACTCGCCGCCGGAAAGCTCGTGCGCGCGGCGATCGGCCAGCGCCTCGGCGCCGAAGCGGGCCAGCACGCCCTCGACCTTCGCCTCGATCTCTGCCTTGGTGAAGCCGCGCCGCTTCAGCCCGAACGCGATGTCGTCTTTGACGATCGGCAGGATGATCTGGTTCTGCGGCGACTGGAAGATGAAGCCGACATCGGCCGCCGCAGTCTTGTCGTCGCTCGTGTCGCGGCCGTTGACGGTGACGCGGCCGACCGACGGTTTGGCCAATCCATTGATCAGCCGGGCGAAAGTCGTCTTGCCCGAGCCGTTCAGCCCGATGACGCCGATGCGTTTTCCACTGATGCCAAGCGTCAGCGGCTGCAGCGCCACCCGTGCCCCGAAACTGACTCCGGCGCCTTCGAAACGAATATCCAAACCAATCCCTCGCATCCATGCGATCCCGCTTCTATACGGGTAATCGAGGGTGATGAAAGAGCAAAGTGCGCTGTCGATATCGGGTGGCTAGGAAGATTTTCCGGATTATGATGTGGCCATGACGAATCTGCTTTCCAATTCCGCCGCCCGCCGTGTCTTCCTTGCCAAACAGGGCCTCAGCGCCCCGCCGAACCGCGCCTTGACCAAGGCCGGCCTGCTGCAGCTCATCCATGAACTGGGTTTCGTCCAGGTGGACAGCATCCAGACGGTGGAGCGGGCGCATCATCAGATCCTGTTTTCCCGCAATCAGACCTATAGGCGCGAACATCTGAAGGCGCTGCTCGAAAAGGAACGCGCGTTGTTCGAGCACTGGACGCACGATGCCTCGATCTTGCCGAGCGCCTTCTTCGTTTATTGGAAGCACAAGTTCCGCCATCAGGAGAAGGTCTTGATCGAGCGTTGGCGCAAGTGGCGCGGCGAAGGCTTCGAGGCGGCTTTCGAGGAGACCTACGAGCGCGTGCGTCGCGACGGCGCGATGCTGGCGCGCGACGTCAAGGCCGATGGCCACGTTTCCGGCGGCTGGTGGAACTGGCATCCGAACAAGACGGCGCTGGAATATTTCTGGCACACCGGCAAGCTCGCCATCGCCGGCCGCTCGAATTTCCAGAAGATCTATGATCTCACCGAGCGGGTCATTCCGGCCGAATTCCGCGAGCCAGAGGTGAGCCGCGAGGAATTCGTCGACTGGGCCTGCCGCAACGCGCTCAACCGCCTCGGTTTTGCCACCCATGGCGAGATAGCGGCCTTCTGGAACCTCGTCTCGCCCGATGAGGCCAAGGCCTGGGTCTCGGGCCATCGCGACGAGCTGACCGAAGTGCTGGTCGAACCAGCGCTCGATGGCAAGCCGCGACCCTCCTGGGCCTTTGCCGATTTCCCGTCGACGCTCGACAGCTATCCAGATGCTCCGCCCCGCATCCGCGTGCTGAGCCCCTTCGACCCAATGATCCGCGACCGCAATCGCACCGAACGCCTCTTCGGCTTCTTCTACCGCATTGAAGTCTTCGTGCCCGAGCCGAAGCGCGAATATGGCTATTACGTCTTCCCGCTGCTTGAAGGCGACCGGCTGATCGGCCGCATCGACATGAAGGCGGATCGGAAGAAGTCGACGCTCGACGTCAAACGGCTCTGGCTTGAGCCGGGCGTCAAGCCTTCGGCAGGACGGCTGGAGAGGTTGGAAGCGGAGTTGGATCGGGTAGCGCGGTTTGCGGGTGTGGAGAAGGTCGTGTTTCTGGAAGGGTGGAGAGCATGATTTTCCTCTAGCGCACCACGGTTCAAATCCGGGTCATATCCTGCCGCTCGGTCTTTTCCACGCTGAGAGATATCTTCATCTCACCAAGTGCCAAATACTCAGCAGTAGTTATCAATATCCCCGCCCTAAGCCATGGCGGAGCTGGAGAACATTGACCAAGATCCTCGCCTAATCAGGCTTCGACGTTCCCATGATTTTTTGGACAACATGACTGCACTAGGCGACATAATTGCATGCTCTGGTTGCGGCGCTTGCGATCAATCTCGAACAATGTAAGATAATCAAAGCCAAGGAGAAAAAATTGCAAAGCAGACGCTTTTTAAATGCGTGTATTATATTAGTATATCCAATATTGTTTATTATATTTTTCGTGTATAATTATTTTACTCAATATTATTTAGTATTAAATGGTGATTTTCTCGGCGACGGCGTTTGTTATAATGATGTTGAGATGCACTTCATCAGGCATTTCACGGCAATAGTATCGTTTTGTGTTGCCTACTTATGTATTTTTCTTTTCGTGAGGAATCGGTTTTCCGTGAGCGTGGCTGTTTCAGCGTTGGTTGCTTTTGCATGCTCCATCGTTCTTTCTGGGCAGATTATAAGTAATTTTGTTTGCCCAGAATAATATCTCCGGGTCGTAAAAATTGCGTATGAATATCGCCTGGCGGCAGCCGCTAAGCTCCTTCAGCAGATCTCCGTCGTGCTGATCTTGATGCCGAAACCTTCCAGGCCGACATAGTGCCGCTCGCGGCTGGTGAGCAGCTTGATCGAGCTGACGCCGAGATCCTTGAGGATCTGGGCGCCGAGGCCGATTTCCAGCCATTCGCTGTCGCGCGTCTGGGCTTCGGCATGGGCTTCGCGGCCCTGGTTGCGGGCCTTGCGGCCATTGTCGTGATGGCCGACGCCGACGGAGCCTTCGCGCAGATAGACGATGACGCCGCGGCCCTGCTCGGCAATCTTCTGCATATAGAAATCGACCGGGCTGTTCTTGCCGAAGAGATCTTCGGCGACATTTTCCGGATGCAGACGCACCGGGATGTCGACGCCGTCGCGGATGTCGCCGAAGACGACGGCGAGATGCTGCATCGGATCCCAGGGCAGCGAGTAGGTATGGGCCTTGGCCTTGCCGAACGGCGTCTCGATGTCGAAGCTGGTGCCGAGTTCGATCAGCGTTTCCTTGCGCTGGCGATAGGCGATGAGATCGGCGACGGAGACGAGCTTCAGCCCGTGCTGTTCGGCGAAGTCGACCACCTGCGGCCCGCGCGTCACTGTGCCATCGTCGTTGACGAGCTCGGAGATGACGCCGATCAGCGGCAGGCCGGCAAGCTTGCAGAGGTCGACGGCGGCTTCGGTATGGCCGGAGCGCATCAGCACCCCGCCTTCGCGGGAAACCAGCGGGAAGATGTGGCCGGGACGGACGAAGTCGGAAGCGCCGACATTCGGATTGGCGAGGTTGCGCACCGTCAGTGTCCGGTCGTCGGCCGAGATGCCGGTCGTCGTGCCGTGCTTGAAATCGACCGAGACGGTGAAGGCCGTCGTATGGGCCGAATCGTTTTCCGCCACCATGGCGTTGAGGTTGAGGCGTTTGGCCTCTTCCTTCGGCATCGGCGCGCAGACGATGCCGGAGGTGTGGCGCACGATGAAGGCCATCTTTTCCGGCGTGCAATGCACGGCGGCGACGATCAGGTCGCCTTCGTTCTCACGGTCATTGTCGTCCATGACGACGACGATCTCGCCAGCCTCGAAGGCCCGGATGGCGTCGACGACGCGCTTCTGGTCATAAGACATGGGCGAGCGCTCCTATTTCAGACGGCCGGTCTGGCCGCGGTCGCGAAGATAATGGTCGGCGATGGCGCAGGCGACCATCGCCTCGCCGATCGGCACGGCGCGGATGCCGACGCAGGGGTCGTGCCGGCCCTTGGTACGGATATCGACATTCTTGCCCTCCGCATCGATCGACTGGCGCTCGGTCAGGATCGAGGAGGTCGGCTTGACGGCAAAACGCGCCACCACCGGCTGCCCGGTGGAGATGCCGCCGAGAATACCGCCGGCATTGTTGGAAAGGAAGATCGGCGTGCCGTCATTGCCCATGCGCATCTCGTCGGCATTGTCTTCGCCTGAGGTTTCGGCGGCGGCAAAACCATTGCCGATCTCGACGCCCTTGACGGCGTTGATCGACATCAGCAGCGAGGCGATGTCCTGGTCGAGCTTGGCATAGATCGGCGCGCCGAGGCCGGCCGGCACACCTTCGGCGATCACTTCGATGACCGCGCCGATCGAGGAGCCGTTCTTGCGGATGCCGTCGAGATATTCCTCCCAGACCGGCACGATCGCGGCATCGGGCGAGAAGAACGGGTTCTGCCCGACCTGGTCCCAGTCCCAGTTGCGGCGGTCGATCTTGTGTTTGCCGATCTGCACCAGCGCGCCGCGCACGGTGACGCCAGGCACGACAAGGCGGGCGATGCCGCCGGCGGCAACCCGCGCCGCAGTCTCGCGCGCCGACGAGCGGCCGCCGCCGCGATAGTCGCGAATGCCGTATTTGAGGTCATAGGTATAATCGGCGTGGCCGGGGCGATATTGCCGGGCAATCTCGCCGTAATCCTTGGAGCGCTGGTCGGTGTTTTCGATCAGCATCGAGATCGGCGTGCCGGTGGTCGTCATCGTCTCGCCGTCGGCGTTGAGCATGACGCCTGATAGTACCTTCACCAGATCGTCCTCGCGCCGCTGCGTCACGAAGCGGGATTGCCCGGGCTTGCGCTTGTCGAGCCAGACCTGCAGGTCCTCGAGCTTGAAGCTGAGCCCCGGAGGGCAGCCGTCGACGACGCAGCCGAGCGCCGGACCATGGCTTTCGCCCCAGGTGGTTACGCGGAAGAGGTGACCGAATGTATTGTGCGACATGTGTTCCGACCGGTGGCGCGCCGAAGCCGATCGCTGCCGGCCGCGCCATTGCTTGAAAAGGCGCGACACTCATAGGCCAAAAAACCGCCGAGGCAAAAGCCTTTCTTTGCGCCAAACCGGCAGCTCAGGAAATGCTGTTTCCGTTCGTTGCCGGGGACGGGCGGCGCATCTTGCCGCCACTCTTTCTGCACAGGCGGGGAGGGGTCGGGGCGAAGTCGATCGGCACGCGCCGATCAGGACGCCAGCCGCCACCCCGCTCCTGTGGCTTCGTTGGTGAAATCGTCGAAGGAGAGCGGCCGCGAGAAGGCATAGCCTTGCAGGATGTCGCAGCCGAGATCGCGCAGCAGTGCGGCATGGGCTGCCGTCTCCACCCCTTCGGCCACCGTCTCGACGCCGAGCGAGCGGGCGATCTCGATGATCGAGCTGACCAGCGCCCGCTCCTGCGAGGCATTGACGATCGGCTGCACCAGTTGGCGGTCGATCTTCAGCCGCTTCGGCTTCAGCTTCAACAGGCTGACGATCGAGGTATGGCCGGTGCCGAAATCGTCGATCTCGATATCGATGCCGAGCGCCTTGATGCGTTCGAGATTCTGCGAGACGACGTCCTCGCTCTCGTCGAGGAAGATCGATTCCACCAATTCGAAGGAGATCTCACCCGGACGGATATGCAGGTCGGCGAGCGATTCCAACAGGCTGCCGTCATGCAGCCGCCGCGCCGAAACATTGACCGAGACCTTGGGCACCACAATGCCGCGTGCCGTCCAGCGCATCTTGTCGCGCAGCGCCGTTTCCAGCACGATCCGGTCGAGCATCTGCACGACATTGATCTCGTCGGCGATGCGCAGGAACTTGTCGGGGGCGAGCCACCCCTTGGACGGGTGGTTCCAGCGCACCAGCGCCTCGACGCCCGTCAGCTCCATCGTCCGGGCGCAGAATTGCGGCTGGTACCAGGCGGTGAATTCGCCATTGTCGATGCCGGCGAGGATCTCGTCGGCGGTGCGCTTGGTGTTGATGATATCGGCCTGGAGATTGTGATTGAAGAATTCGAAGCGGTTGCGGCCCATGCTTTTTGCGCGATAGAGCGCGATATCGGCATTGATCAGCACCTTGCGCGCATCGACATGGATGCCGTTGGCAAGCGCAATGCCGATCGACACGCCGCAGCGGCAGGAGAAGCCCTGGAAATCGATGGGCTGGCGCATCTCCTCGATGATCCGGGTCGAAAGCTGCGCCATCTCCTTATCGTCGACATCGAGGGCAAGGATGACGAATTCGTCGCCGCCGATGCGCGCGACGATATCGCTGCCGCGGACGTTCTTGGCGAGCACCTTCGAGGCGTGCACCAGCATCGCATCGCCGGCGGCATGGCCAAGCGTGTCGTTAATGTCCTTGAAGCGGTCGAGGTCGATATGCAGGATCGAGAATTTCTGCCGCTGCTGGCGTCCGTCCTGGGTCAGATTTTCGAGCGCGATGTCGAGCTTGCGGCGGTTGGCGAGTGCGGTCAGCGGGTCATGCAGCGAATTGTGCTCGATCCTGTTCTTGGCAAGCTCGAGCTCGATATTCTTGGCGACCGCTTCGTCCTTGGCGGCATTCAGCCGGATCGTCATCAGCACGTCTTCGGTGGCGTCGAAGGCGATGCCCATGATCTTCATCTCGCTAGTCCCCGTCTGGTGCACCTTGCCGACCGAGCGCACATAGCGCACCGAGCCGTCGTCGACGATCACGCGGCAGACGAGGGTGTGCGTGTCGCCGTTGCGCTTGAAGTGGCGCGCGCTTTCGAGCGCGAGAGCCCGGTCCTCGGGGTGGATGCAGCCAAGCCAGGTCTCTTCGGTCATGAAGCCGTTGCGCGGCGTAAGCCCATAGAGCTCGTGCATCCGCTCGTTCCAGATCGAGCCGCCGAGGCCCGGCCGCGCTTCCCATATGCCGCACTGATAGGAATCGAGCGCCAGGTCGAGCCGGCTGGAAAGCTCGGCGAGCTGTCCCTCACGACTCGAGAGCTCTTCAAGCGCCAATTCCAGCTCGGCATTCTTGACCTCGCTCATATCCTTGGCCTTGCGCAGCGTGTCGGTGGTCTCCGCATCTGCGGTCACGTCCCAGACGATGCCGATCGTCTTGCTGACGCCGCCGGCATCCGTATAGAAGGAGCCGACCGAGCGCAGGTGGCGGATGCCGCCGTCGCCGAGCAGGATGCGGTACTGCGCCGTGCAGGCGGCACCCGCAATGCTGCAGCTGAAGAAATGTACTTCGGCGGTGTCGCGGTCCTCGGGCAGGATCGCCGCCAGCCATTCGTCGAGCGCCCGGCTTCCTTCTTGCGCCGGTTTGCCGTGCAGGGCCGCGGCGCGCGCGTCCCAGTGCAGGCTGTTTGAATCATCCTGCAGCTCCCAGATGCCGATATTGGAGGATTCCAGCGCCAGGTTGAGCCGCTGCGACAGTTCCAGCAGTTTTGCCTCGCGCGTCTCCAGCGCGTTGATGTTGCGATTGCGCTCGCCGAGCAGCATGGTCGCAAAGAAGATCGGCACGATGATGATGAAGCCGGCGGCAACGATGATCAGGCGCAACTCGGTGCGGTTTTCGGGTATCGCGTTCCAGCCGCTGTTCGGCACAGCGGCAAGCTCCCACTTGCCGCCGGCAAAACCGATCTTTTGGCGCATCGGATCCTTGCCGTCGATATCGGAGGACCCGAAGAACGGCGCCGGGGGAGGAGCCTTGGCGGCGGTCGGCGCGCCGATATCGCGGATTGCGATCGAAAGATGGCCGAGATGCGGATAGCGTTCCCGGTTCTCGCGGTCGCGCGCCGGCATCAGCCCGGTCGCCTGGTAGAACATTGTCTGGTCGATGGCGACTTGGACCGCCCCCCAGATCCGCCGCTGGCCATTCTCCTTGACGTAAACCGGGAAGAAGATGGCAAAGGCGTCCCGGCCGTCGGTGCTGATCGGGCCGTAGAAGCGCGCCGACTGGTTGCCGGCCGCGCCGGTCATCGCCTGGCGAAAGAAGAGCTCCTCGCGCACGTCGCGGCCGATCCGCTCATTGCCGGATTGCGCTGGGTGGATGTCACGGATGATGAAATCAGGCGCGACGGCGATATGGATGAAAGACGGGTTCTGGATCAGCAGCCAGTTGATCTGGCGTTCCATCTCCTCTCCGTTTGCCGCGCTGACGGAGATCAGGTTCGTCAGGTCGCGGACGACGCTGAGGTCCATATTGATCTCGGCCATGACCCGGGCGCGGATGAGGTTTGTCTCGTTTTCGGTGCGGATATGAAGTTCGCGCACATGAGACGCAGTATTGGCTTGGTCGAGGCCGAAGCCGACCATGATGACGACCAGGGCGACAAGCGACGAAACCAGAAACGAGACGCGGCTATTCTTCAACACGCGCCGCAACTGCTTGCTGTCGCTGAGCCTGGATAACAAAATGAAACCCCCATGTTGACGAGCAACTGTAGGGCGCGCGGGTTAATTTACGATTGTCCGCCGGCGATGCCGAGAGATCGCGGGAAGGGAAAAAGCGCGGGTTAACGCGGCATTTTGATTATATTTAAAATCCTATTCATCAATTGGGCGGGAAAAGCCATTCTTACGGGCAATTTTCGCCATATTCAGGAGCTTATCTGTGGCCAGTCGTGTTCTCGTGCAGCGTCTTAAAGGATTGTCGCCATGCGTTTCGTCGTCGCCACGCTTTTGGCAACAGCAAGCTTCCTGTCACCGATGAGCGGTTTTGCCGAGAGCGCCGATGTCGAGGCGACGATCAAGAAGGTCGACACGGCCAACCTCGTGCTGACGCTCGACGACGGCAAAACCTATCAGGCGCCCGAGGAATTCAATTTCGACGGTCTCGAAGCCGGCGTGAAGGTGATCGTCTTCTATACCGAGGTCGACGGCAAGCGCGTTATCAACGATCTCGATATCGTTAAATAGGCAGCGGGTGAGGGGCGGGCTTGCAATGCCTACAGCCAGGCGATCGTCCGCTCAGTGGTGTCGATCCTGGCGATTCGGTCCTGCGGGATCGCGCCTTCCGCGGCACTGCTCTTCGGCAGGTCTGAGATCGTCTGGAAAAGCGTGCGGATGACGCCGCCATGGGTCACGCAGACCGTCGGACGATCGACGGAGTTCAGCCATGAGCCGGTGCGCCAGGAGAGGATTTCATAGCTTTCCGCGTCATCGCCGGGCGGGATGAAATCCCATTTCGAGGCGTTGCGTTCCGCCACCCGCTCGCGCTGCGTCGCCTTCAGCTCCTTGATCGTCGAGCCTTCCCAGTCGCCGAAGGAAATTTCCACCAGTCTCGGATCGGTGCGATAGGCAAGCGGCGCCAAGCCCATGGCGGTGCGCATGATTTCCATCGTCGCGCGTGTGCGCTGAAGCGGGCTTGCGACGAAATCGAATTCGCCGACCTTATCGCCGAGAATCTCCGCCAGCGCGATACCGTTCTGCCGGGCCTGTTCCAGGCCCGTGGCATTCATCGGGATGTCCTTCTGCCCCTGCAGGCGCCGCTCTGCATTCCAGGCGGTTTGGCCGTGTCTGATCACATAGATAAGCACGGTCTCGCATCCATATGGAAAAATCAGTCCTTGACGACGGAAATGTCGGGCGCGTCGACCGCCTTCATGCCGATGACATGATAGCCGCTGTCAGCATGGTGCACTTCGCCGGTGACGGAGCGCGACAGATCCGACAGGAGATAGAGGCCGACATCGCCGACTTCCTCGATGGTGACGGTGCGGCGCAGCGGCGCGTTATATTCGTTCCACTTCAGAATATAGCGGAAATCTCCGATGCCGGAGGCGGCAAGCGTCTTGATCGGTCCAGCCGAGATGGCATTGACACGGATGTTCTGCGGTCCGAGGTCGACGGCGAGATATTTGACGCTGGCTTCGAGCGCGGCCTTGGCGACACCCATGACGTTATAATTCGGCATCACCTTTTCGGCGCCGTAATAGGTCAGCGTCAGCATGGCGCCGCCATCCGTCATCAGCTTCTCGGCGCGGCGTGCGACCGAGGTGAAGGAATAGACGGAGATCTGCATCGTCTTGGTGAAATTGTCGGGCGAAGTGTCGACGTAGCGGCCGGTCAGTTCGTCCTTGTCGGAGAAGCCGATCGCATGCACGAGGAAATCGATCTTGCCCCAGAGTTTTTCGACGTTTTCGAAAACCGCGTCGATGGTGGCTTCGTCGGCGACGTCACAATGGCCGACGAGCGTCGCGTCGATCTCGGCGGCGAGCGGCTCGACGCGCTTCTTCAGCGCATCGCCCTGATAGGTGAACGCGACTTCTCCGCCCTGGGCATGAATGGCCTTGGCAATACCCCACGCAATCGAACGATTGTTGGCGACACCCATGATGACGCCGCGTTTGCCTGCCATGAGGCCGGATGCTTGAGCCATATTTCGCTCCCTAGGATTCTGATCGATCCTGCCTATGGCATAGGCCGTTAATCGGTTCAAGCTTGGCCGGGATCATCAACTGTTAGGGATCGTAATAAAGGGTGCGAATGTCATAAAAAATTCATAGGAACAGGCCTTCGCGCATGCTCCGCATGAGATCGGTGATTTTGTCGTCGGGTTTTTCCCACAGGATAATGCGCAATTCGACGACCAGATCGCCTTTGACGCCCTCTTCGCGGGGCAATCCCTGGCCGGGAATTCTAATCGTCTTGTCCGAGCCGGACCATGCGGGGATCGTCACGTTCAGCGGCCCGCTCGGTCCTTCGATACGCGCCTCGGTGCCGAGCACGGCATTTTCGATGCTGAGCGGCAGCACGGCGTGCAGATCGAAACCGTCGACCGTGAAGCGCGGATCGGCTGCGATGCGAATGTTGATGACGGCGTCGCCGCGCTGCATGCCAGGCAGCTTGAAGCCCTGTCCCTTGAGCCTGATCTCGTGACCGTCGGTCGTGCCTGCCGGCAAGGCGAAGCCGATTTCGCGGCCCTCCGGCAGCGACGCGGTGATCCAGCCGCTCTTCAATACGTCGTCGATCGTGACCGTCGCCGTCGTCACCTCATCCGGTGCCTTTTCCAGGCCGGTATCCTTGGCGCCGGTGAAACGGCGTACCAGGTTTGTCAGGATGCTGAGCGGCAGCGACAGGTTGGCGGCGGCATTTTGCCCGGCTTCGCCCGCTTCCTCGTCGCCCTTGATCTCGGTCTCGGCGGCATCGCCATCCATGCGCCTGCCGGTCTCGCCCTGGGCGTTTTGGGCCTGATATTGCGTCTGCTGGGCGCGACCCTGCGCCTGGCCGCCGCCGGCCGCGCGCGCCTGGGCGCCAAAAATGCGATCCACCATCTCGTCGGCGGCCTCGGTAGCGCCTGCCTGTTGCCTGGAGCCGTCGGCGGCGGCCTTCTGGGCGGCGCGCGCCAGCTCTTCCATCACGCGCTCGGCATTGGCCTGCGCCGCCTTGGCGCGCACGGCCGCCTCGCGGGCGGCCTGGCGCTGCTGCATGATCGTCTGTTCGTGCTTCTTGGCTTCCGCCATCCGCAAGGCATTGTCGAACAGGCTGCGTTTGCGCGGGTCCTTCAGGGTTTCATAGGCGCGGCCGATCTCGGCGAACCGGGCCGTCGCCGTCGGGTCGTCCTGATTGTGGTCGGGATGGGCTGATTTGGCCATGTTGCGCCAGGCCGCCTTGATCTCGTCTGCTGCCGCGTCGCGCTTGACGCCCAGAATTTTGTAAGGATCGCGCATGTCAAAACCGCCGGTGTTGCGATGCGGCAAGCCTCGTCCCTGCCCGGCATCCCCGTCCAATAAAACCTGTGTGGCGCCACCCGCCGCAAAGGCAGGAACAGCCACTCTCAACGCCGATCCTGCGGGCCGAGTTGCTAATCACTTGTTATTTCTGTGAAGAGATGTGGGGTGTTTCGCGGTAAATGGTTAGCTCTTTGCTAAGCATTCGGCAGAAAGCGGTCACGCGTTAACCTGTTGGGGAGGGCGCGCGCCCCGCGTCTTTTCGAACGCCCAAAAGGACGCTGTAACTTTTGAACGACCTTAGGAAGATCAGCTTTCCGGCTGGAAGCTCAGAAGCTGCCAGTTGCCGCCGCCGACAAGGCAGGTCTTGCCGTAGAATTTGGCGATGCCGACATAGGAATGCCGGGTCGTGCGGAACTGGCGGCAGACCTGGCCGGACTCGTTATTCTCGACGATCGTATCGATGACGCCGGCACTGCCGGTCGATGCGTTCGCCCAGGGGAGCGGCTGGCCCTCGAGCCTTTGCACGTCGGCTGAGGTCACGGCGTTGCGCACGGTCATTTCGTCGGAAAGCGTGTCGGTGCTCGGCGGCGTCTGCGGCACGGTGCCGGTTGCCACCGACCGGTCGACCTTGGCTTCACTCAGGAAATCCATGCCGCCGCCGACGCAGCCGGACAGCGACAACATCGCGACGCCGGTGACGAAGAACACACTCCTGCGGCGCCGCAGGCCCTTTGTATGGCGAGATGACTTTGCTATGACTTCCACCCTGCATCCTGTCCAGTTATCAAAAGCTGGGCGAGTTTTGAATAATCCGGGGCATTTGAACCAATATGTCGGCAAACGAGTTAACAAGCGGTGACTTTACCGAAAGTGGCGAGCCCTTCAAGCTCTTTGCCGAATGGCTGAAAGAAGCCGAGGCTTCCGAGCCCAATGACCCCAATGCTGTGGCGCTGGCAACGGTCGATGAGGATGGTCTTCCCAATGTCCGCATGGTTCTCCTGAAGGGATTCGACGACGACGGTTTCGTCTTTTACACCAATTTCGAGAGCCAGAAAGGCCGCGAAATTCTCGGCCAGAAAAAGGCGGCCATGTGCTTTCATTGGAAAAGCCTGCGTCGTCAGGTCAGGCTGCGCGGTCCCGTCGAGATCGTCACCGATGCCGAAGCCGACGCCTATTTCAAGACGCGGGCGCGCGGCAGCCGCATCGGCGCCTGGGCCTCCAGACAATCCCGCCCGCTCGAAAGCCGGTTCGCGCTGGAAAAGGCCGTGGCCGAATATACCGCGCGCTATGCCATCGGCGAGATTCCGCGCCCCGCCCACTGGTCGGGCTTCCGCATCCGGCCGACCTCGATCGAATTCTGGAAGGACCAGAAATTCCGCCTGCATGACCGCGTCGAATTCCGCCGCCCATTACCGGAAGGCGAATGGGACAAGGTGCGAATGTACCCGTAACGAGCTTACCTGCCCATCAGCTTCAACGGTATGCCGGAGGCGAGCGCCGAGACGTAGCGTCGCTTCTGGTAGAAGCCGTTGAGCGAAATGCGCGGGAGATAGCCGGTCAATTGCGCTGACGGCAGCCCGGGCTGCGTGGTGACCGCAAGCGTAAAGCCGAGATTGCGGGCGATGCGTGCCTCGCGGGCGGTCGCAGCATCAGGCGTGCCATAGGGATAGGCGATCGTCTCGGGACGGATGCCGGTCGCCGCCTCGACGTAATCCGCCGAAACCTGCATCTCGATTCGCGCTTCGGCTTCCGGCAGCCGGGCCAGTGCGCGATGGCTGATCGTATGGGCGCCGAGCGTTGCGAGCGGATGAGCCGCCAGCCATTGCAATTCGCCTGGCCCCATCACCAGCTCGCGGACGATATCCGTCGGCTCGATGCCGTTTTCGCGCGCCAGCAGATCGATGGCGGCAACGGCGCGCGCCTCCTCGGAGCCGTGGATATAGGCGGCAAAGCGGTCGAAGGCATGCCATTGCTGCTGTGGGCTGTCGAGCGCCAGGCGCTCTCTGCCGCGGCCGAAATCGAAGTAGATTTCGCTCGGCCGGCGCAGGAGGACGGCGAGCGTTTCCCACCAGATGCTGTGAGAGCCTTCGGCAAAACCCTTGGCGACGAACACCGTGAACGGCGCCTGATGCCGCTCGAACACCGGCAACGCATGTTCCAGATTGTTGCTGTATCCGTCGTCCAGCGTGAACGCCGCGAAGGGCTTTGCGCCTTCCGGCTCCGCCAGCAGCGCCGGCACTTGATCAAGCGGCACGAAGCGGTAGCCCTCTCGCCGCAGCCGCCGCAGCGCCGCGTCGAGAAAACGGGGGGTGATTTCGAGATGCGCATTCGGCTCGAAGGCCTGGGGCGCGTGCGGGCGGACATGATGCAGCGTAAAGACGACGCCGCGCCCGCGCGCTTCGCGCATCAGTCCGACTGACGCGAGCAGCCAGGAAAACTCGAGCCCGGCGCCGATCGCCAGTCGCTTGCCCAATCGCTTGAATTGTCCCGTCATGCGGCGCCTATCCCTTGCCTTTTCAGGAAACTAGCAAGCGCGACTTAAGCCTTGCTGAATCCCGATCCGGCACGGGTCTTTGATTTCCTGTTAACCAAGACGATGAAAAGACTAGAAAAATAATAGGAGTTGCCTCAAAGTCGCGCCAAACTTACTGCTTCTGTCACATTACGGCACAAATGCCGGTCTGACCGAGAGCCGGCGTTAAGGGCTGCGCATCAGGGACCAGCGTATGAGGGGCCAGGGTATGAGGGGAAAGTGCATGAGAAAGCTTTTGGCGGCTGTTTTGACCGTAACGCTTGCCGTTTCGGCGCCGCTTGCGGCCCTTGCCGGCAACGCTTCGCTGATCCTCGATGCCCGGACCGGCAAGGTTCTCGCCTCCGAAAACGCCGATACGCTGAACCATCCGGCCTCGCTGACGAAGATGATGACGCTCTATCTCACCTTCGAGGCGTTGAAGCGCGGCAAGATCACCTGGGACACGCCGATCCGGATGTCGAAATACGCAGCTGCACGCCCGCCGACAAAGCTTGGCGTCAAGGCGGGCGGCACGATCACCGTGCGCGAGGCGGTCTATGGCATGATCGTCAAATCGGCCAATGATGCTGCCTCCGCCATGGGCGAAAAGCTCGCCGGCTCAGAAAGCGGTTTTGCCCGGGTGATGACGGCCAAAGCCCGCCAGCTCGGCATGAGCCGCACCGTCTTCGTCAACGCATCCGGTCTGCCGGACGGCCGCCAGGTCACGACGGCGCGTGACATGTCGACGCTCGCCATCGCGCTGATGAAGAATTACCCGAACGAATACCGGCTGTTTTCGACGGCCAGTTTCAATTTCCGCGGCCGGACGGTGCGCGGCCACAACAATCTCATGTACCGCTACCAGGGCATGGACGGCATCAAGACCGGCTATACCAACGCCTCCGGCTTCAACCTCGTCAGCGCCGTCAGAGACGGCAACCGCCGCGTGGTCGGCGTCGTGCTCGGCGGCCGCACCGCCCGCAGCCGCGACGCCAAGATGGCTGGTTTGCTCGACCGTTATCTCGGCCGTGCCTCGTCTTCCGGCGGCGCAAAGCTGATGGCGAGCGTCGGCGCGAGGGAACCCGTCGAAGTCGCGTCCGCCGCCGAGGCCTCCGATGTTCCGGTGCCGCTCAACGCACCGCGCCCGGCCGACGATCTCGCAGCAAAGAGCCTTGCCTATGCCGACGACGCCGTCGTGCCTCTGGAGCGTCCCGTCGCGATGGACGAGATCCTCAACGCCGGCAAGATGCCGAAGACATCGGCAGAGAAGACCAATGGCGACTGGCAGATCCAGATCTCGGCCGCACCGAGTGCCGATGCGGCGCGTGCACTTCTCGCCCAGGCGAAGTCGGAAGGCGGCGCACCGCTGGTGTCCGCCTCGCCCTATACGGAGGCGGTCGGGCAGGGGGTCAACAAGATCTATCGCGCCCGCTTCGTCGGCTTCGCCAGCAAGGATGCCGCCGTCTCGGCCTGCGATGCGCTGAAGCAACGCTCCTATGACTGCATGCTGCTGCCGGACCACGGCTGATTGCCACTCCAGCACTCCGGACAATCCACGCGGGACAATCCCACGCTGGACAAACATTGGGAATCAGCGTCTCCTCCATAAACAAAAGGAGAACGTTCATGCTGCGCCGTCTCGCCGATCAGTTCGAAATTTCTTCCTCCACCCATGTCGCGGCCCACGGCATCGAGCGTGATGCCGATTGGTTCCTTCTGAAACTGCAGGAGGAAATGGGCGAGCTGACACAGGCCTGGAACCGGCTGACCGGGCGCGGTCGTGCGAAGGGGCGTTCACCGGAAGATATGCAGCAAGACCTTGCCGACGAGACCGCCGACGTCCTCGGCCATCTTATGCTGTTTGCCCGTCACAACGATCTCGATCTTGCCGCCGCGATCGAACGAAAGTGGCTGTTTCGGCCGGCGCAAACGTCGAAGAGCTGATGCAACGCGCCGAAAATGCGCAGTGTGTTTGGGGGCGACGGCATTTCGATGTGACGGGCTTTAGGCGAGACTGTCCCTCGTCAACCGCACCAGGATTCTCCCGCAGCTTAAGTCAGCCGACCTTATAGCGGTAGAATTTGCTGTCCACCGCCATCAGCGGGAAGGCGCGGGGCAGGGCGCTCTTGGCGATCTCGCTAAAGCCGTTCTTCTCGTAGAAGCGATGCGCGGCGACGAACTTGTCCGTCGTGCCGAGGAAGATATCGGTGAGGCCGACATCCCTGGCATGGGCAAACAGGTAATCGAGAAGCCGTGCGGCCACGCCATGCTCGGAGCCGCGAACTTCAGCTGAGACGAACATCTTGCGCAGCGCCGCCTGGTTATTGCCGATATCCTTGAGCCCGACCGTGCCGACGATGGCGCCATCCTTGACGGCAACCCAGAACTGTCCCTTGCCGGACTGGTAGAAATCCGGGATGACCCTAAGATCCGGCTGCTCATCCGCGGTGATATCGATGCCGAATTCCTCGCGCTGGATCGGCAGGATCACCGAAAGCACGTCATCGGCGTCGTCGGCGGTGAAGGTTCTGATTTCGACGTCCGCCATGATAGATCCTTTCGCTCAGGTCTGCGTGCCGCCGACCGTCACCTGATCCATGCGCAGATGCGGCTGGCCGACGCCGACAGGAACCCATTGGCCGGCCTTGCCGCAATTGCCGATGCCGGTATCGAGCTTCATGTCGTTGCCGATCATCGACACCCGCTTCATCGCATCCGGGCCGTTGCCGATCAGCATCGCGCCCTTGATCGGAGCGCCGACCTTGCCGTTCTCGATGAGATAGGCCTCGGTGCAGCCGAAGACGAACTTGCCGGAGGTGATGTCCACCTGGCCACCGCCGAAGGAGACGGCATAGATGCCCTTCTTCACCGAGGCGATGATCTCCTCGGGCGTCTTGTCGCCGCCGAGCATGTAGGTGTTGGTCATGCGCGGCATCGGCACATGGGAATAGCCCTGGCGGCGGCCGTTGCCGGTGGGCGCCATGCCCATCAGCCGGGCATTCTGCCGGTCCTGCATATAACCGACAAGCTTGCCGTTTTCGATCAGCACGTTGTAGGCGGACGGCGTGCCCTCGTCATCGATGGTGATCGAGCCGCGGCGATTGTCGATCGTGCCGTCATCGACGACAGTGACGCCGGGAGCGGCGACCATCTGGCCGAGAAGACCGGCAAAGGCCGAGGTCTTCTTGCGGTTGAAATCGCCTTCCAGCCCGTGACCGACCGCCTCGTGCAGCATCACGCCCGGCCAGCCGGAGCCGAGCACCACGTCCATCGTGCCCGCCGGCGCATCGATCGCCTCGAGATTGACGAGCGCCTGGCGCAGCGCCTCGTCGGCGCCGTATTGCCAGCTGCCCTCGGCGATGAAATCACCGAAGCCGATGCGCCCGCCGTGGCCATAGGAGCCGCTCTCCTGCCGATCGCCTTCGCCGACCATCACCGAAATGTTGATGCGCGTCATCGGCCTGATGTCGCGCACACGGTGTCCGTCGGCGCGCAGGATATCGACGACCTGCCAGCTTGCGGCAACCGAGGCCGTCACCTGGCGCACCTTGTCATCCTTACCCCTGAGATAGGCGTCGATGTCCTGCAGGACCTTGCCCTTCTCCTCGAAGCTCGGCTGACCGATCGGGTTCTCGTCGCTGTAGAATTTCTTGTTGGTGCCCTGGGGCGCTGCCGCATAGGAGCCGGAATAGCCGCGTGTCACCGCGCCGACGGCATCGGCCGCCCGCTTCAGCGCCGCCACCGAGAGATCGCCGGCATGGGCATAGCCGACCGCTTCGCCGGCAACGGCCCGCAAGCCGAAACCCTGTTCGGTATTGAAGCTGCCGCCCTTGAGCCGGCCATTGTCGAAGGTCAGCGCTTCCGCCTGCGCATGCTCGATGAACAGTTCGCCGTCATCGGCGCCGGACAGGGCCTCGGCGACGTGCTTGCGCATCGTGGCTTCGTCGGCATCGAAGAGCGTCAGGAGATCGGTGGTCATGGTAATGGCTCCAATAGGCATGCGTTCAGGAATGCACTTACTCCCTAGATAGGGCTCCACATAATAAGGAGTGAAGCCCCGCCGTCGAATTATTCTTTGTTGGGCAAGGATGATGTGGCGAGATGGAACGTACCATGTGATGAGTTGGCGGGGAACGGAGAGGGCGCGGCGCAATCTCTTCTCCCCTCGGGGAGAAGGTGCCGGCAGGCGGATGAGGGGGCCACACGGCACATCCTTCACGTAAACCCTATTCCCGGTTCGCTAACGACAACACCGCGCCCACAAGACCCTGAGCACGGTCGAGATGACGCCAGCGCTGTCGAAGCCCGTATGGGCGTTGTTGAAAAGACCGGCTTCGCCGGCCCCCTCATCCGCCCTACGGGTACCTTCTCCCCGCTGGGGAGAAGAGGGAATCGAGACGTCGCGACTAGCCTGCCCTCACGGCAGAGCGTCGAAACCTTCGGCGAAGCCCTTGAGGTCGACGGGGATGCCGATGCCTTCTTCCGGGGTCTGGAAGACGATGAAGGTTGCCTGGGCGCCGCTGCGGAAGGTCTTGAGCAACTCATCCTCGAGCACGACCTCTGCATAGCAGCCGTCGGCAAAGCAGCGGACGAAATAGGCGCGGCCGATATCCTTGCCGTCGACATTGAGCCCGAGGCCGTTCGGCAGCAGCACGCCAAGTGGTGCCAGCACGCGCAGGATCTTCGACTTGCGGTCGGCCGTCTTCAGGACGACGACGGAAAGCCCGACCTCCGGCCGATCCTCGGCGATGACATTCTGCATCAGCGCGCATTGTTCGGTCGCCGCACCCGCCGGCTTGTCGCAGACGACGGACCATGCGCCATGATTGGACTTCACCGTGCCCGGCGCCGGGGGCTGTGTCTGGCCAGGCACCGGTTCGACATTCGGTTTGGCGGCGCTCGGCTGTTGCGGCACCGGAGCAGGGGCCGGTGCCGGCGCGGAAGCCGGGGGCTTGGCCTGTGACGGGGTGGGTTGCTGCTGGGCGAAAACGGGCGTCGTCGCTGCGGCCGCGATGCTGGCAGTCAGGAGAAGCGACTGCGCGAGGGAACGGAAACCCATGGAAACCTCTGGATATCGAATCATTGCGGCTATTGTTGAAGCTGCCCACCAAAAATGAAAAGCCCCACCCCGTGAAAACCGGGGGACTGCGGCGGAAATTGGACCTTTCCGAAATAATGTGTCGCGCACGGATTGGCCGGAAAGCCGATTTTTCATATGCTGATGAAAAACTTGGGATGTTTTGCCGTTCGAGCCTGCCTATGCTTTGAGCAAAAATGCCGCATAGACAATTGCTCTGACCTGTTGCGGCAAATGCCAAACTGTGGTTTGAAGCGCTGAAGATGGCAAGGATTCTGCGTTCTATTTTGCAGGTCAAGCGCTCGAGGGAGATACTAAGGTGATGAAGAAGGCTTATGCAGCCCTGACCACGCTGGTCTGTCTGCTTTTTGCTTCCGGCACATATGCCGATCAGCCCACGCCGTGGCAGGCGACGCTGCAGCCGGCGGCAACGCCGATCATGCGGGAAATCCACTGGTTCGAACAATATACCCTGTGGTTTATCGTTCCGATCACGCTCTTCGTTCTGGTCCTGCTCATCGTCGTCTGTTTCAAGTTCCGCGCCAGCGCGAACCCGGTTCCCTCGAAGACGAGCCACAACACGCTGATCGAGATTGCCTGGACCGTGGGGCCGGTCCTGGTGCTTCTTCTTCTCGCCATTCCTTCGTTCAACCTGCTGACGGCGCAGCTGACGCTGCCCGAAAACCCCGACGTGACGATCAAGGCGACCGCCACCCAGTGGCAGTGGAACTACGAATATGAAGGTTCGGGCGAAAGCCCGCTGGCTTTCGATTCCTTCCTGCTGAAGGATCAGGACCGCGCAGCCGCCGGCAAAGAAGACAAGTCGATCTATCCCAGACTTCTCGCCGTCGACAACGAGCTGGTCCTGCCGGTCAACAAGACGGTCCGCGTTCTCGTGACCGCATCACCGACCGACGTCATCCACGCCTTCGCCATGCCGTCCTTCGGCGTCAAGATCGATGCCGTGCCGGGTCGCCTGAACGAGACCTGGTTCAAGGCCGAGCGCGAAGGCCTGTTCTATGGCCAGTGTTCCGAGCTCTGCGGCAAGGACCATGCGTTCATGCCGATCGCCATCCGCGTCGTCTCCGAGGACAAGTACAAGCAGTGGCTGACCGCAGCCGCCAGCGACCTGCCCGGCGCCTACAAGACACTCATGGCCGCAACCGATGGTCCCGCAAAGACCGTTAACGTCGCCGAAGCACAGTAATAAAGGGGATCGGGACAATGGCTGGACCTTCCGCTCACGACGATCATTCTCATGATCACGATCGCACGCATGGCGATCACGCCGCCCATCATGACCACGCGCATGACGATCACGATCACGGGCACAAGCCGAGCTTTGCCAATCGCTGGCTGTTCTCGACCAACCATAAGGACATCGGCACGCTCTACCTGATCTTCGCGATCATTGCCGGCATCATCGGCGGCGCGCTGTCGGTTGCCATGCGTATGGAGCTGCAGGAGCCTGGCATCCAGATCTTCCACGGCCTGGCCTCGATGGTTTACGGCTATGAGGGCGATGCCGCGATCGACGGCGCCAAGCAGATGTTCAACATGTTCACGACAGCGCACGCGCTGATCATGATCTTCTTCATGGTCATGCCGGCGATGATCGGCGGTTTCGCCAACTGGATGGTGCCGATCATGATCGGTGCGCCCGACATGGCCTTCCCGCGCCTCAACAACATCTCCTTCTGGTTGATCGTTCCTGCCTTCATTCTCCTGCTGCTGTCGATGTTCGTCGAAGGCCCGGCAGGCGCCTATGGCACAGGCGGCGGCTGGACGATGTATCCGCCGCTGGCGACAAGCGGCACGCCGGGACCGGCGGTCGACCTTGCAATCTTCGCACTTCACATTGCCGGCGCCTCGTCGATCCTCGGTGCGATCAACTTCATCACCACGATCCTCAACATGCGCGCTCCGGGCATGACGCTGCACAAGATGCCGCTGTTTGCATGGTCCGTGCTGATCACCGCCTTCCTGCTGCTGCTGTCGCTGCCGGTTCTGGCTGGCGGCATCACCATGCTGCTCACCGACCGCAATTTCGGCACGGCATTCTTCTCTCCGGAAGGCGGCGGCGATCCGATCCTCTACCAGCACCTGTTCTGGTTCTTCGGTCACCCCGAGGTCTACATCCTCATCCTGCCGGGCTTCGGCATGGTCAGCCACATTATCTCGACCTTCTCGAGGAAGCCGATCTTCGGCTATCTCGGCATGGCCTACGCCATGGTCGCGATCGGCGCCGTCGGCTTCGTCGTCTGGGCTCACCACATGTACACGGTCGGCCTGTCGCTCGACGCGCAGCGCTACTTCGTCTTCGCGACGATGGTCATCGCCGTTCCGACGGGTGTGAAGATCTTCTCCTGGATCGCGACGATGTGGGGCGGCTCGATCTCGTTCAACACGCCGATGCTCTGGGCGATCGGCTTCATCTTCCTGTTCACGGTCGGCGGCGTGACCGGCGTCCAGCTCGCCAATGCCGGTCTCGACCGCTCGCTGCACGACACCTATTACGTCGTGGCCCACTTCCACTACGTTCTATCGCTCGGCGCCGTATTCGCGATCTTCGCCGGCTGGTACTACTGGTTCCCGAAGATGACCGGCTATTTGTACAGCGAGCTCGTCGGCAAGCTGCATTTCTGGGTCATGTTCATCGGTGTCAACCTGGTGTTCTTCCCGCAGCATTTCCTCGGCCTCGCCGGCATGCCGCGCCGCTACATCGATTATCCGGATGCCTTTGCCGGCTGGAACTATGTTTCCTCGATCGGCTCTTACATCTCGGCCTTCGGTGTGCTGATCTTCCTCTACGGCGTCTTCGAAGCCTTCGCCAGGAAGCGTGTCGCCGGCGACAATCCGTGGGGTGAGGGTGCAACGACGCTCGAGTGGCAGCTGCCTTCGCCGCCGCCCTATCACCAGTGGGAACAGCTTCCGCGCATCAAGTAATTGCGCTGATATCAGGACGCCGCATTCGATACGGCGTCCTGATCGTAAGACATTCAGGACGGAATGATGACGGTCATCGACAATCACGAGGTGCTTGCAAAGGACGGCGAATTGTCGGAAGCGAGTGCGCGCGATTATTTCGAGTTGCTGAAGCCACGGGTCATGTCGCTCGTGGTCTTCACTGCCTTTGCCGGTCTCGTGCTTGCGCCGGGCCACATTCATCCCGTCCTCGGCCTGATCGCCATCCTCTGTATCGCCGTCGGCGCCGGCGCCTCCGGCGCGCTGAACATGTGGTATGATGCCGATATCGACGCCATCATGAGCCGCACCGCCAACCGTCCGATCCCGGCCGGCCGCATCGCGCCCTCCGAGGCACTCGCCTTCGGCCTGGTGCTGTCGGGCTTCTCGGTGGTGATCCTCGGCCTGGCCGTCAACTGGCTCTCGGCCGGCATCCTCGCCTTCACCATCTTCTTTTATGCCGTGGTCTACACCATGTGGCTGAAGCGCTCGACGCCGCAGAACATCGTCATCGGCGGTGCTGCCGGCGCCTTCCCGCCGATGATCGGCTGGGCCTGCGTGACCAACAGCGTGACGATCGAGAGCACTGTTCTCTTCCTCATCATCTTCCTGTGGACGCCGGCGCATTTCTGGGCGCTTGCCCTCTTCAAGATGCGCGACTACGAGGCCGTCGGCGTGCCGATGCTGCCGAACGTTGCCGGCGAACGGGTGACCAAGCATCAGATCGTCGCCTATGCGGTGCTGACCGCCGTCTGCGCGGTATTGCCGTCCTTCCTCGGTTTCGCGAGCCTCGGCTATGGCCTCGTCGCCGCCGCCCTCGGCGCAATCTTCATATACTGTTCCATCGCCGTCTGGCGCATGCCCGACGGCGATGCGAAGATGATCCCGGCGAAGAAGCTCTTCGGTTTCTCGATCTTTTATCTATTCGCCGTGTTCTCCGCCTTGATGATCGACCGGCTGGCGTCGGTGCTGGTCTCGCATGCGGGAGGTTGGTTCTGATGGAATTGGTCAAGCTCACGGAAAAGCAGCTCAAGTCGCGCCGCAACCGCAACATCGCGCTGGGGCTGGTGCTTGCCGGCCTCGTCGTTCTCTTCTACGTGATGGCAATCGTGAAGATCGGCGGGGGAACGGCCGGATGAGCGATAACCCCGCCGCACCGAAGAAGCAGGGGCGCAACAACGGCGCCGTCGTGATGATGTGCCTGAGCTTCGTCTTCGGCATGGGCGCGATGAGCTATGCCGCCGTGCCGCTCTACCGCATCTTCTGCCAGGTGACCGGCTATAACGGCACGACGCAGCGCGTCGACCAGGTGTCGAGCGTCGTGCTCGACCGCACGATGCGCGTCACCTTCGACGCCAATGTCGCCCCCGGCCTGCAATGGGACTTCAAGCCGGTCGAGCGCGAGGTCAATCCGAAGATCGGCGAGACCATCCAGGTCAATTTCACCGCCGAGAATCGTTCGAACGAGACCCAGCGCGGCCAGGCGGTTTTCAACGTCACGCCGGGCGAAGCCGGCGTCTATTTCAACAAGGTGCAATGTTTCTGCTTTAGGGAAACGGACCTGAAGCCGGGCGAGAAGCTCGACATGCCCGTCGTGTTCTACATCGATCCTGAAATCGTCAAGGCGGTGGAATCGAAGAATATCCATACGATCACGCTGTCATACACGTTCTACCCGAAAGAGGGTCCGAAGCCGGTGGCTTCGAATGAGGGTGGAGCGCAGAAGATTGAAAAGAAACTTTGATCAAGGCTCGTTTCCGGCTATGCCGGGAGCGGAGTGAAGGAAGACATCCGGGGATAACGACATGGCCGATGCTCACCAGAAGAATCACGACTATCACATCATCGATCCGAGCCCGTGGCCGATTCTCGCCTCGCTCGGCGCCTTCATCATGGCGCTCGGCGGCGTCTCCTACATGCGTTATCTCAATGGCGGCTCCTTCAAGGTCGCCGGCTTCGAGCTTGCCAATCCCTGGGTTTTCTATATTGGCTTCGCGCTGGTGCTCTACGTCATGTATGGCTGGTGGGCCGATACGGTGAAGGAAGCCCATGAGGGCGCCCACACCCGCGTTGTCTCGCTGCACCTGCGCTACGGCATGATCATGTTCATCGCTTCGGAAGTGATGTTCTTCGTCGCCTGGTTCTGGGCCTATTTCGACGCCAGCCTCTATCCGAATGAAGCGATCCAGGCCTCGCGCCTGCTCTATACCGGCGGCACCTGGCCGCCGAAGGGTATCGAGGTTCTCGACCCCTGGCACCTGCCGATCTACAACACCGTCATCCTGCTCCTGTCGGGCACCACGGTCACCTGGGCGCACCATGCGCTGCTGCACAACGACCGCAAGGGCCTGATCCAGGGCCTGACGCTGACCGTGCTGCTCGGTATGTTCTTCTCTGCCGTTCAGGCCTACGAATATGCTCACGCCCCGTTCGCCTTCAAGAGCTCGATCTACGGCGCGACCTTCTTCATGGCGACCGGTTTCCACGGTTTCCACGTCCTCGTCGGCACGATCTTCCTGGCTGTCTGCCTGATCCGTGCGCTGCGCGGCGACTTCACCCCGAAGCAGCATTTCGGCTTCGAGGCGGCCGCCTGGTACTGGCACTTCGTCGACGTCGTGTGGCTGTTCCTGTTCTTCTGCATCTACGTCTGGGGCGGCTGGGGCGCACCCGTCGCAGCCGGCTGATCGGAACCACAGTCAAGCAAAAGGCGGGCCTCGTGCCCGCCTTTTTTGTTGCCGCGACAGCCCGCACCTTTTCGGAGACGAGAGGGACGTAGCATGCGA
>NZ_VSZV01000334.1:0-20505 GCF_008919455.1 Rhizobium sp. PEPV16 | reverse complement strand
CTCCCCAGCGGGGAGAAGGTGGCCCGAAGGGTCGGATGAGGGGGCCACACGGCACGCCCTCTCATCTTAACTATCCCGCCGTGCCGACGCGAGTGCGGTTGAATCCCGCATGAATGTTGTTTTAAAGACCGGCTTCGCCGGCCCCCTCATCCGCCCTACGGGCGCCTTCTCCCCGCTGGGGAGAAGAGGGAATCGAGAGGTTGCGGCATGTCCCCTTCGCCCCGTTTACGGGGAGAAGGTGGCGGCAGCCGGATGAGGGGCAGGTGCGGCAATCTCTTCGGCCGAGGTAAGGGCTCCCGCTTTTATCGCCTCAGCGTACCCCGGCGATCCGTTCGAAGGCCGAAGGCTCGGGAATACCGAGATCCAACTGGTGGCGGATCGCTTCGGCGCATTCGAGCGGTGTCAGCACCGACGTATCGATCTCCATGTCGTAGATGCCGGGACGATGAACCTCATCCTGCCAGCGCTGCACCGGTTCCGGGACTGGTACGTCTTCGGTGGCGCTGAGATAAAGCGTCTCGCGCCCTTCCTGGGCAATGTCGCGCCGCTGCATGATCGTCTCGATCGGACAGCGCACGCCGACGAACAGCACGGGAAAGTCTTCCAGTCGCCGGGCGCAATCGCCGAGGATGCCCAGTGGCTGCGAATAGCTGTCGTGGTGGCCGAGATCGGCGATGACATTAAGCCCCAGGCTGGCATGGATGGCGATCGATTCGTAGAGCGCCGCATAAAAGAACGGCACCAGTTCCTCCAGGTCCGGTCGTTCACCGCCCGGCCGCAGTCCGATGCCCGGAAGGTAGCGTTTCGGTGTCATGGCGTTGTAGCTGTCGACGCCGAGGTTGATCCACGGGCCTTCGAACTCCTCCTGGATAGCGCGCGCAATGCTCGATTTGCCGCTCCGCGGCGCGCCGTTCAGGATAATGATCTGCACGGAAGGGCTATCATTGGTCATCAGTCTTCTTCTTCTGTTTGGCGCGAATCATTGCAGCGCCGCGCGACTTTTCAGACGCGGCCAAGACGCTGTAACATTTTGAATTGCTGATAGTTCCTCACATAGATTCCGATGTGAGGAACTATCAGCGGGACGAAATCACGCAGGCATTTCCCTTCGTCCTGCGAATAATTTATGGGAGAGTTAAGGCAGCATCGAAAAAGCCGCGCCGCCAAGGCTGCCAGAAGGAATGGAATGAACGAGGACAGCGCCCATTTTCCGCCCGTCGATCCGGTGAAGACCGGCATCAAGGGCTGCTGCCCGCGCTGCGGCCAGGGCAAACTCTTCGATGGTCTGCTCGGCGTGAAGCCGCGCTGCGCCGCCTGTGGCCTCGATTATTCTTTTGCCGATTCCGGTGACGGCCCGGCCGTATTCGTCATCCTCATCGTCGGCTTCATCGTCATCGGCATGGTGCTGTGGCTGCAGGTGAATTACGGGCCGCCGATCTGGGTGCATATCCTGCTCTTCGCTCCGTTGACGATTATCCTGTCGCTGCTGACGCTGCGCTGGTTCAAGGGCATCCTGATCGCCATGCAATACCGCCATAATGCCCGCGAAGGACGCCTGAGTGACTGATATCGACCATGCCGCGCCGCGCCGCCGGCTGCCGATTTTCACCGGCATCCTGGTGCTGATTGCCCTTGCCATCCTGATTTCGCTCGGCACCTGGCAGGTGGAGCGCCTGCACTGGAAGGAAGGCCTGATCGCCGATATTGCCGCGCGGCAGGCAGCAAGCCCCGTGCCGCTTCCCGACATCGAGGCGATGGCGGCTGCAGGCGGCGATATTGAATACCGCAAGGTGACCGCCACCGGCCGCTATATCAACAACAAGGAGCGACACTTCTTCGCCACATGGCGCGGCCAGACCGGCTTTTACGTCTATACCCCGCTGGAGGTTGCCGGCGGTCACATTCTCTTCGTCAATCGCGGCTTCGTTCCCTATGACAATAAGGAGCCGGAAATGCGCATGCAGGGCCAGCTGACGGGAGAGCAGACCGTCACCGGCCTAGCCCGCGAAAAGCTCGCCCGCAAGCCTTCCTGGGTGGTGCCCGACAACGACGTCGCCAAGAACATCTTCTACTGGAAGGATCTCGACGTCATGGCCGAGAGCGTCGGGCTGGAAAAAGCGAGCGTCATTCCCTTTTTCGTCGATGCCGATTCCACCCCCAATCCGGCCGGCCTGCCGATCGGCGGCGTCACCCAGATGGATCTGCCCAACGACCATCTGCAATATGCTTTCACCTGGTACGGGCTGGCCGCCGTGCTTGTCGTCGTGGTGGCGATCTCCTGGTTCCGCAAAGGGGGCAACGCACCTCAGCAATAGTATCACTTCAATTCTCGACCATATTGGGCTAGAGGTCCCTAAATCTCTAAACCCGGAACAGACATGAATATTGCGGCGAAACCTCCTTTGACGATCAGGCTCTGCGGTCCGCGCGGCTTCTGCGCCGGCGTCGACCGTGCCATCCAGATCGTCGTGCTGGCGCTGAAATCCTATGGCGCGCCGGTTTATGTGCGCCACGAGATCGTCCACAATCGCTATGTCGTCGAAGGGCTGGAAGCCAAGGGCGCCGTCTTCGTCGAGGAGCTGGACGAGATCCCGGCCGAACATCGCGCCCAGCCGGTGGTCTTCTCCGCCCACGGCGTGCCGAAATCCGTGCCGGAGGATGCGGCAAGCCGCAACCTCTTCTATCTCGACGCCACCTGCCCGCTGGTCTCCAAGGTCCACAAGCAGGCAATGCGCCACAATCGCCTCGGCCGCCATGTCGTCCTCATCGGCCATGCCGGCCATCCCGAGGTGATCGGCACGATGGGTCAGTTGCCGGAGGGGTCGGTCTCGCTGATCGAGACGATCGAGGATGCCGACGCCTACGTCCCTGTTGATCCCGACAATCTCGGCTATGTCACCCAGACGACGCTGTCGGTCGACGATACGGCCGGCGTCATCACCCGCCTGCATGAGCGCTTCCCGAACCTGACGGCGCCGGCAGCGGATTCGATCTGTTATGCGACGACCAACCGCCAGGAAGTGGTGAAGCAGGCAGCGCCCGGCTGCGATCTCTTCATCATTGTCGGCGCGCCGAACTCGTCCAATTCCAAGCGCCTCGTCGAAGTGGCGCTCAGGGCAGGAGCGAAGAAATCGATCCTCGTGCAGCGGGCCGCCGAGCTCGACTGGGACGAGATCGGCGCGATTTCGACGCTCGGCCTCTCCGCCGGCGCCTCGGCCCCCGAAGTCATCGTCAACGAGATCATCGAGGCTTTCCGCGCCCGCTTCGACGCCCGCGTCGAATTGGCCGAAACGGTTCAGGAAACCGAAAACTTCCTCGTCAACCGCGAACTGCGCAGCATCGAGCTGACGGCCGCCGACATGGCCTTCGTCAACGGCTAGGTCGTCATTGCGGCCTGGGCAATCCTTCATCCATAATGCAGAGACGAGACCTCACTTGGCAGTCTATACCGATATCGCCGAAGACGATCTGAAATGGTTCCTGACGGAATATGACGCGGGCACGCTGCTCTCCTACAAGGGCATCGCCGAAGGCGTCGAGAACTCCAACTTCCTGCTTCACACCTCCAAGGAGCCGCTGATCCTGACGCTCTATGAGAAGCGCGTGGAAAAGAGCGACCTGCCGTTCTTCCTCGGCCTGATGCAGCATCTTGCCGCTCGCGGCCTGTCCTGCCCGCTGCCGCTGCCCCGTCGGGACGGCGCGCTGCTCGGCTCGCTCTCCGGCCGTCCGGCGGCTCTGATCTCCTTCCTCGAAGGCATGTGGCTGAGAAAGCCGGAGGCCAAGCACTGCCGCGAGGTCGGCAGGGCGTTGGCCGAGATGCATGTGGCCGGCGATGGTTTCGAGTTGAAGCGGGCGAATGCGCTGTCGATCGACGGCTGGCGGGGGCTCTGGGAGAAATCCGAAGCGCGCGCCGGCGAGGTCGAGCCCGGCCTGCAGACCGAGATCCGCAGCGAACTCGACTTCCTCTCCGCCGCCTGGCCGAGTGGCCTGCCGGCCGGCGTCATCCACGCCGACCTCTTCCCCGACAACGTCTTCTTCCTCGGCGACCAGCTCTCCGGCCTGATCGATTTCTATTTCGCTTGCAACGACCTGCTCGCCTATGACGTCTCGATCTGCCTGAATGCCTGGTGCTTCGAGAAGGACGGCGCCTATAACATCACCAAGGGCACGGCGATGCTCGAAGGCTACCAGAGCGTTCGGCCGCTGAGCGATGCCGAAATCTCAGCCCTGCCGGTGCTGTCGCGTGGGTCGGCGCTGCGCTTCTTCCTGACCCGGCTCTATGACTGGCTGACGACGCCTGAGGGCGCCATGGTCACCAAGAAGGACCCGCTCGAATATCTCCGCAAGCTGCGGTTCCACCGCCAGATCAAATCGCCCGCCGAATATGGATTGAGCCTATGAAACACGTCGATATTTTTACCGACGGCGCATGCTCCGGCAATCCCGGCCCCGGCGGATGGGGCGCGGTGCTGCGCTACGGCGATGTCGAAAAGGAGCTTTGCGGCGGCGAGGCGGATACGACCAACAATCGCATGGAGCTGCTGGCGGCGATCTCGGCGCTATCGGCGCTGAAAACGCCCTGCGAGGTCGATCTCTATACCGACAGCGCCTATGTCAAGGACGGCATCTCCAAGTGGATTTTCGGCTGGAAGAAAAACGGCTGGAAGACCGCTGACAAAAAGCCGGTGAAGAATGCCGAGCTCTGGCAGGCGCTGGAGGCGGCCCGTGATCGCCACAAGGTGACGCTGCACTGGGTCAAGGGTCACGCCGGCCACCCGGAAAACGAACGCGCCGACGAACTCGCCCGCCGGGGCATGGAGCCGTTCAAGAAGGGTAAGGCGGTTTCGTTTTAAGTGTGCAGCCTCACGCATCCGCCAGGGAAAAGCCCACTTGCGTTATTTGCCTTCCGCCAACCCCACCCTCCGTCATCCTCGGGCTTGACCCGAGGATCCACGCTAGTGTCCATCAGCATCGGGCATAGATCCTCGGCTCAAGGCCGAGGATGACGGAGATTGGGGTGGCGTTCTCGCCCAATCTCTCCGCCGGCGGACCAGATAGCCGATGGGGGTTCCATCGGGCGGACACTTACCTGACGGCAGCGATGCGACGGCCTTCCAGCAACTCAAGCCGCCCGCTGCTGCGGCGCCGTCGCCGCGCCCTGGATCAGCCGGTGCAGATATTCGAGTTTTGCCACAACAGGTGAGGACAGCACGAAGGGATAGGAGTCAGGCTGGCCCATGCTGCGCTGGATGGCATTGATCGCGATGCTGAGCGGCACCCAGGCGCTGACTAGCTGTTCGGCGCTCCTTGCCCTGTAGGGGATGAAATCCACCTCGCCTGCGATTTCCTCATGGCCGCGTGGATCGATGGCGATGCCGAAGGCGCGTGCGGTTTCGAGCGTATCGACGATATGGAGGTAATGCGCGAAGCATTCGGCGAAATCCTCCCAGGGGTGCGACGCCGCATAGGCGCTGATGAAATTGTCCTGCCATCCCAAAGGCGCGCCGCCAGCATAATGGGTCTGGAGGGCCGCCATATAATCCTGCCGTTCGTCGCCGAAGACGGCGCGGAAATCGGCAAGGCCGCCCCGATCGCGCACCAGTTTGTTCCAGATGAAATGGCCGGCCTCGTGGCGGAAATGGCCAAGCAGCGTGCGGTAGGGTTCGTTCATCGAGCTGCGCGCCTGTTCGCGCGTCGCATCGTCGGCCTCTGCGGCGCGGATGGTGATCAGGCCTTCCTCGTGACCGGTCATAGCAGGCACGATAAAGCCGTTGCTCTCGATTGAATCCTCGAGGAAATCGAAGACCAGGCCGCCTTGCGGGTCTTGCGCCCGATCCGGATGCGGCAGCTTCCAGCGCAGCAGCGAATAAAACAGATGACGCTGCGCCTGGCTGATGCGCCGCCAGCGATCGATGCCGTCCTGGGTATCGGTGTTCGGAACCAGCCGGTTATGGCGGCAGGCAACGCAGAATTCACTCTCGCCATCATCGTCCACCAGCCAGTTGCAGATGTCGAGGCTGGCATTGGCGCAGAAGCGGACGTCGCGATCGGGATTGGAAACGAGCTGCCAGAGCGTCTCGTCGCGCGGTTCCAGCGCATGCATGGCGAGATCGCCGGGCAGGAAGCCGAGGCGATGGTTGCAACGCACGCATCGACGATTGTCGAAGTGGACGACCTGATCGCAATTGTCGCAGGCAAAAAGCTTCATCGTGTCTATCTCTGCAAAGCATGAGGGTGGGGGGATTGAAAAATGCCTGCCGCACGAGGGGCGCAGCAGGCATGGTGATAAAGGATGAGCGTCTACTGCGCATTCCTTAAATCGGAATCACAGCGTCTTTGCGTGTGTGAAGAGACGCTGTCGCTCAGAGCCGGTCGACGGCGCCCTTGAGCTTGTCCTTGACCTTGCCGGTTGCGACCTGTCCCTTGCCCTTGGCTTCCTGGACGGCGCCCTTGGCCTGCATTTCGCGATCGTCCGTCGCTTTGCCGACGGCCTGCTTGGTCTTGCCGGCAATTTCGTTTGCCTTACCGGAAATTTTGTCGCTGGTGCTACCCATTATGTGATGTCTCCTTGGTCGGCATGGGCTTTTGTCCATGCTTGCCGAAATGAAACGTCACTTGCAGCTATTCGTTCCCGCTGCCGTCAGGTCAGCTGCTGTCAGGCCAGCCCCTCAAGCATGGCCGGCTTCGGCCGAAAGCATGGCAGCGGTCACGCCCATGCCGGCGAGCGCCCGCTCATATTTGTCGTCGAGGCTGCGGTCGAAGATCAATTCCTCATTGGCCGGGCAGGTGAGCCAGCCATTGTTGACGACCTCGCTTTCGAGCTGGCCGGCCGCCCAGGAGGAATAGCCGAGCAGCATCGTCGCCCGCGTCGGCCCATCGCCCTTGGAGATGGCGCGCACGATATCGAGCGTCGCCGTCAGGCAGATGTCGTCGCTGACGGGAATGCTGGAGTCGCTGGAATAATCGTCCGAATGCAGCACGAAGCCGCGGCCGCTTTCCACCGGGCCGCCGGTCTGGATCGGGAAATCGCGGGCCCGCTTCGGCAGCACGATCGAATCTTCCTGCTTGATCATATCGAGATGCAGCAGCACATCGGTGAAAGTGAGGCTCTGTGGCCGGTTGATGACGAAGCCCATGGCGCCGGCATCCGAATGCGCGCAGATGTAGATGACAGTGCGCGCAAAATTGCGATCTTCCATGCCCGGCATGGCGATGAGGAACTGGCCATCGAAGAAGCCACGTTCCCGTCTGTTCTTCAGCGTCAATAAGGACATCGTTCCTCCTGCTGCTAGACCGCACCAAGGCCTCGACAAAAGAAACATGGGCCAATGTCACACATCAATCAACTGAAAATGAAGATTTAAATCGCCGCGACTTCTGGCGGCCAAACAGCACATTCGGTAAACCTTTGTTCCATGATGATTATTTCCTCAGGCCCGCGCAGGCTTTTAATCGCGGTTGTGTCAGCGGTCGCAGCCCTTGTGCCGTTTTCTTCCACCCATGCGGAAATGAGCGCCTGGGCGGAAAACGAGGGCGGCCGCATGCGCCTCGTGGCGCTCGCACCCGATGCCGGCGGCAAAATCCGCGCCGCCCTTCAGATCGAGCCGAAGCCCGGCTGGATCACCTATTGGAAGGAGCCCGGCAACAGCGGCATTCCGCCGCAAATCACCATCGCGCCGGAGAGCGACGTCAGCCTCGATGCCATCGCCTATCCCGTTCCGAAGCATTTTTTCAAGGGCGCGATCGAGGATATCGCCTATGACGCGCCGGTGACGCTGCCGCTGTCGCTGACGGCGCCCGGCAAAGGCCCGGTTACCATCGACGCCGCCGCCTTCATCGGCATCTGCAAGGATATCTGCATTCCCTTCCAGGCGAGTTTTGAATTGAAGCTTGGCCCCGCCATCCAGTCGCACCCGCAAGAGGAGGCGATCCTTCAGGCCGCCGATGCGAGCCTGCCGAAGCCGCCATCTGAGGATTTCGACGTGACTGCGCACGCGATGTCGCCTGACAGGAAGACGCTGTCGCTTGATCTCGTCTTGCCGGGTGAGGGGAAGACCGCGCCCGATATCATCGTCACCGGTCCGAGCGGCTATGCCTTCACCGAGCAGATCGGCGGCAAACGCGACGGCAGGACCTTCAAGGTCGATATATCAATTGGCAAGCTGCCGAAGGATTATGACATAGCAGGCAAGCAATGGAGCGTGCTCGTCATTGACGGCGAAAGGGCGATGGAGACCACACTTGCCTTTCAATGATGGGCTCCTATAGTCGCCTCCGATCCCTGCGGCGCCCGCCGCCGCCAAGCCGGAATTTCCAAAGCCAGAACCCAAAGCCCGGACCCCCCCGGAGCCGGAAACCGCTAAGGACAGAACCAAGGAGAAGACCATGACCATCGCGATCGGCGACAAGCTTCCTGCCGCCACCTTCAAGGAAAAGACGGCTGACGGCCCCGTCGAAATCACCACCGATCAGCTCTTCGCCGGCAAGCGCGTCGTGCTCTTTGCCGTGCCGGGCGCCTTCACGCCCACCTGCTCGCTGAACCACCTTCCGGGTTATCTCGAAAACCGGGACACCATCCTTGGCAAGGGCGTCGACGACATCGCCGTCGTCGCCGTCAACGACTGGCACGTGATGGGCGCCTGGGCGCAATCGTCAGGCGGTATGGGCAAGATCCACTTCCTCGCCGATTGGGATGCCGGCTTCACCAAGGCCGTCGGCCTCGACGCCGACCTCTCCGCCGGCGGCCTCGGCCTCCGCTCGAAGCGCTATTCGATGCTGGTGGAAGACGGGGTGGTCAAAGCCCTCAACGTCGAGGAAAGCCCCGGCCAGGCAACCGTCTCGGGTGCTGCCGCGATGCTGGAACAGCTCTGATCTCTCGATAGCGATGGCATCGCCAACGGCGGTCTGGCAGAAACGCTACCCCCAATCTCCGTCATTCCAGGCCTTGAGCCTGGAATCCATGCCCGGGCTTGCGAAGGTCAATGTGGATCCTCGGGTCAAGCCCGAGGAGGACGGAGGGTGGGGTGAACTTCGGAGCAAGACAGCAACGTCTGCTGGAACAAGTTCACATCGTGATCTGCCAAACCGAACGCAACTGGCGCGGCACGTCGGTGGCTTCCGGAGCAAGACAGCAAAGTATAGCAGGATGCACGCGCCTTGTGTGCCGCGGCAGCATCGAAGGCTGACGGCCAAATGGCCGCACCCTTCCTCTCGTTTATAGCAAATCCCGCCTCAATCTCGCCGCAATCGTTATAACATAGCAGTAATGTTATTACATTGCAGGATGCGCCATGCCCCCGAGCCCCGACCGCCCCTCCGTCAGCCTGCTCGGGCAGTCGGCTTTATCCAGAGTGATCGGCATGGCGCTGGTCATTGCGCTCCTGTGGCTGGCGATCCACTGGGCGGTTGTCTTGCCATGACGCCGCTGATCCGTATCGAGAATTTGACCGTCGCCTATAACAGGCACCCCGCCGTCCATCATGTCTCCGGCGCCTTCGCCGCAGGCAGCCTGACGGCGATCGCCGGGCCGAACGGGGCGGGCAAGTCGACGCTGCTGAAGGCGATCATGGGGGAGCTTCGTCCCGCCGAAGGCAGGGTCGAGCACCGGCTGGGGCGGGCGGAATTCGGTTACCTCCCGCAGGCGGCCGAGATCGACCGGCGCTTTCCGATCTCGGTCATCGACACCGTCATGCTCGGCGCCTGGAAGAAGACGGGAGCCTTCGGCCGCATCGCGCCCGCCGAGGTGAAAAGGGCAGGCGAGGCGCTCTCCGCCGTCGGGCTCGAAGGCTTCGGCCGGCGCCATGTCGGCTCGCTGTCGGCCGGCCAGTTCCAGCGCGTGCTCTTTGCCCGCCTGCTGCTGCAGGATGCCGGCATTATCCTGCTCGACGAGCCGTTTACCGCAATCGATGCCCGCACGACCAGGGACCTCGTTGATATCGTCACCCGCTGGCATGGCGAAGGCCGCACGGTAATCGCCGTGCTCCACGATTTCGAGCTCGTTCGCGCCCATTTTCCGCAAACCCTGCTGCTCGCCCGTGAATTGGTCGGCTGGGGTGCGACCGCAGACGTCATGTCCTCCGTCAATCTCCTGAAGGCTCGCGCCATGGCCGAGCGCTGGGATGAGGATGCGAATGCCTGCGCACCCGAAGAGGCGCCGGCGGCATGACGGCTTACGATCTCTTTCTCGCGCCCTTTGCCGATTACGGCTTCATGCGCCGGGCGCTCGTCGCCTGCCTCTGCCTCGGGCTCGGCTCCGGCCCGATCGGCGTCTTCCTGATGCTGCGGCGCATGAGCCTGATGGGCGACGCGATGAGCCATGCCGTGCTGCCGGGGGCTGCCATCGGTTACCTCGTCGCCGGCTCTCTGTCGCTGACGGCAATGGGCCTCGGCGGGCTGATCGCCGGCCTGTCGGTGGCGCTGCTGTCCGGCGCCGTCAGCCGATTGACCGTGCTGCAGGAGGATGCGAGCTTTGCCAGCTTCTATCTCGCCTCGCTGGCGCTCGGCGTGCTGATCGTCTCGCTGCGCGGCTCGAATATCGACCTCCTGCATGTGCTCTTCGGCACCATCCTGGCGATTGATGCTCCCGCCCTTTATCTGATCGGCGCGATCACTTCGCTGACCCTCGTCATCCTCGCCTTCATCTACCGGGCGCTGGTGGCCGAATGTTTCGATCCGGGGTTCCTGCGCGCCGTCGGCGGGCGCGGGCCGGTCTATCATGTCCTCTTCCTGCTGCTCGTGGTGCTGAACCTCGTCGCCAGCTTCCAGGCGCTCGGCACGCTGATGGCAGTCGGCCTGATGATGCTGCCGGCAGCCGTCGCCCAGCTCTGGTCGCGTAGTCTACCGGTGATGATGGCGATAGCAGCCGCAAGTGCTGCCGCCTCCGGCTATCTCGGCCTGATCGCCTCCTACCATCTCGAACTCGCCTCCGGCCCGACGATCATCATGACGGCGGCGATCCTCTACGGCTTTTCTATTCTTTTCGCGCCCTCCGGCTTAGCCCGGCGCTTCTTCCCCCGCCCGCATTTGAAGGGCTGATCCCAAGGAGACTTCGATGACACCGCACAGACTGCTTCTCTCCGCAGCAATTCCCGCTTTGATGGCGCTGTCGGCCATGCCGGCCTCTGCCGAAACGCTGAAGGTTGTGGCGTCCTTCACCGTGCTTGCCGATGTCGTCAAACAGGTCGGCGGCGAGCACGTCAAGGTGACGAGCCTCGTCGGGCCGAACGGCGATCCCCATGAATTCGAGCCGTCGCCGGCCGACGCGAAGAATTTGAAAGCAGCGCAGGTTACCTTCGTCAGCGGCGAGGGGCTGGAAGGCTGGATGGACCGGTTGATCACCGCCTCGGGCTACAAGGGCAAGCCGGTCACCGTCTCCGAAGGCATCAACACCCGCACGATGGAAGAGGACGGCGAAAAAATCACCGATCCGCATGTCTGGAATAGCCCCGTCAACGTCAAGGTCTGGGTCGCCAATATCGAAAAGGCGCTGTCATCGGCCGATCCCTCGGACGCCGCCGCCTTCAAGGCCAACGCCGAGAAATACACCAAGACGCTGGACGAATTGAACGCCTACGCCCATGCGAAATTCGACAAGGTGGCCGACGATCGCCGCAAGGTGCTGACCAGCCATGATGCCTTCGGTTATTTCGGCCGCGAATATAATGTCAGCTTCCTCGCCCCGCTTGGCCTGTCCACAGAAAGCGAGGCATCGGCCGCCGACGTCGCCAAGCTGATCGAGCAGATCAAGGGCGAGCATGTGAAAGCCTATTTCTTCGAGAATTCCAACGATCCGCGCCTGGTCAAGCAGGTCGCCAAGGCAACCGGGGCCGAGCCCGGCGGCGAGCTCTATGTCGAATCCCTATCCGACGCCAAGGGGCCGGCGCCGACCTATGAGAAGATGTTCAAGTACAATGTCGACCAACTCGCCGCCGCCATGGCGAAATCGAGCTGAGGAAATCGAGGGCTGCAGGCCTGTCCTGCGGCCCTCACAAATTGAGGTCGAAGACCAGTATGCCGGCAAGGCCTCCATCCGTCGATGAGACGATGCGCTCGCCGACCGTCACGTGCTCTGGGTGGATGAGATAGGCGTCGCGGGCCTCGGCGCTTTCAAAGGTCACGGCAAACCCGTCGACGAAGCCGCCATGCAGCCCTTCGGGCGAAACATTCGGCCCGTATTTGATATCCAGTATGCCGGGAATGAGCTGTTTCAGGGCGACGATCGCCGCAAAAAGCGACTGCTTGTCTTCGGCCGTGACCGCGGTCTTCAGCCGCAGGAATACGCAGTGCAGGATCATCAGTGGTCCTCCCGATTTCTTTGGCCGGATTTTCTTTGGCCGATTTTCTTTGGCTGGAGAATAGCGGCGAAAGCCGGGAGAGCAACGAGATTTATTTTCACGCAGGCGTTGCGCCGCAAGCCGTGAGCCGGGCAGATTACATCTGGTCGGTCTTGACCAGGGGCCGCTTGTAGATCTTCTGGACGAGATCGCTCGCCAGCGCGCGGGCTTGGTCTTTCTCGGCCGCCGTCATCGGCCGGCAGGTGTTCCTGGTGTTTGAACTGTCGAGCACTGTCGTAGAACCGGAATTGGCGATGACGAGATGCCAGCTGCAGGAGGCGACCTTGTCGATGGCAACGGCACCATGGCAACCGGTGGACAGGCAGAAGGCAACGGTCACCTGCGCCCCGTGGTCGCCTTTATAAGCCAGCGTGACGGCTTTCTTGATATCCGTGACCCATCGCTCGCATTGCGCCTGTTTTGCCCCCGGTTGGCAGCTTTTGGTGACCGGAGTGATCTCAGCGGCCTGAAGCGGCGATACGCAAAAAACACCCATCGAGAGGGCGAGCAGAAACTTGAGCATGGGATTTTCCTTGTGCAAGCAATGAGAGACGCACATCCCAGGCCGTTGGTCAATGGCCATCAAAAAAAGGAAGGGTGGCGCGCCAAGCAGATGTTGGCGCGCCACCGGGAAAATCCGAAATTGTGCAGATCTGTCGCCGCCGCTATTCCAGGACGACCACGGCTTCGACCTCGAAGAGCATGGGGTCGATGGCAAGCTTGGGAACGGGAATCAGCGTCTGCGCCGGCAATGCTTCGCCGAACATGTCCTTGACGTTCCTGGTCAACACCTCGAGCTTGGACATGTCGTGATCGACCACGAAGACCGTTAGCTTGGCGACCTGATCCGGCTTTGCGCCGAGCGCATCAAGGGCGGTGCGCAGGTTCGCATAGGCCTGCTTCACCTGGATGGCGAAGTCGGGCGACAAGGCGCCCGTGCTGTCCTGGCCGCCCTGTCCGGAGATGTAGGCCAGCCGGCCTTGGCGCGGCACGATCACCGCCGTGCTGTAGCCATTCGGCGAGGGGTCGTAGAGGTTTTTTGGATTGACGATGGTCAGCTTGAGATCGTCCTCAGTGGCTGTCGCCGCAGTGGGAACGCTGATGGTCATGATGAGTCCTCCGATAATGAGATGCTTGATTGCGCGTGACATGACATTCTCTCGGGCATCTGAGGGCTGCGAGCGACGGATCCTCGCGGCCTGCAGGGTGGAATCTTATCGCCACGTGATTGACTCGTACGGCGTACGACTAAATTGCATCGTACAGCGTACGAGTCAATTGGTCAGCATCGACATTCCCAGCATTGTCGGCTTAGATCGACGTCTGATCGATAAGGAAGACGAATGGCAGCCAAACGCAGCGGCGCTGAGAGCAAAGGGTCTGGGCGGAGAGGTGCGTCACCGCAGTCCGGGCAGGAGCCGCGCAGTGAATCGACTCTTTCCCTGGAGCGGATCGTGGCGACCGCGGTAGAACTGCTGGATGCAGAGGGCGTCGACGGATTGAAGATGCGCCGGCTGGCCGATCGCCTCGGCTCGGGCGCGATGAGCCTCTATTGGCACGTCGACAACAAGGAAAAGGTCTTCGATCTGGCGCTGGATTCGGTGCTCGAATATCGCGGACCACCTGACATCGTCGAGTCCCGAGACTGGCGCGGCGACATCGTTCATATGCTCGAAGACTGGCGCGCCAGCATGCTGCGCCATCCCTGGTCGGCCTCGCTGCTGCCGCGCCGGGCGCTCGGCCCGAACATCCTCGCCCGCCTGGAACTGCTGAGCAAGACCTTGTCCGGAGCCGGTGTCACTGATGCGGATTTGAACGTCGCGATCTGGTCGCTCTGGAACTATGTGATCGGCGCGACCATCACCCGGGCGAACTTCGATCTCTCGGATGACGACAGGGCGGCCGCGCAGCAGCGCCTGACAGGTCTGAGCCAGCACTACCCGACGATCGAACGCTCCCGTCTGCTGCTGGATAATGATTGGGACGGCGCTTTCAGGAAGGGCCTCGACTTCCTGCTCGATGGTCTTGCTCCGCGCCGGTGAACATTCGTCATTCCTGGACGAGACGGTGCCGGATTCTGCGCGCGTGCCGCGGGTGAGCGCGGGTACCGCCGCGACACGGTTTCCCGGCTATTTCCGCAGGATTTTCTCCATCGCTTTCCCCTTCGCGAGTTCGTCGATCAATTTGTCCAGATAGCGGATTTCCCGCATCGTCGTTTCCTGGATGTCTTCCACGCGGACACCGCAGATCACGCCCGTAATCGACGATCGGGAGGGATTCATCTGAGGCGCTTGCGCAAAGAAATCCTCGAAGTTGGTCTTCGCAGCCAACTGATCGTCCAGGCTCTGCTGGTTATGCCCCGTCAGCCAACAGATGATTTCATCGACCTCCGCCTTCGTGCGTCCCTTCTTCTCTGCCTTGGCGACATAGTGGGGATAGACGCTCGCGACGCTGATGGAATAGATGCGATGCTTCGTCATGCCTGCTCCTCAACATTCCAGATATTTTCCGGCTTGAGATAGCTGGTTTCAAGACCTCAACAAGTGGCCGATAATGGGTAAGCTTCCGCGAGCGCGAAGTAGATCAGTGCAAAGGCGGCATCTCTACAGCGCCGCGCGTCTTCGACCGGATTGCACCAACAACGGACATTGGCTCGACTTGAGTCGACGACCGCTACGGGGCCGATGGCCGACCGTCCGCTGCTAGGAAGCCCAACATGAAAAGCGGACATCAAAGTTCTTGCCGCCAAGGGCTGGGATTGGCGCCCAAAGCAGACAATGAGGTACCTCGCAGGAACGTCAACTCCTGACCAGCCCATACAGATAAGAGGCAAGTGCGCTACAGAAATGGCGGAGATATCTGCGCCTGCGCGGGGGCTGTCGGCGGGCACTAAATTGGCGTAAGCTCTGAAGGGGGTACACCATGCGCAGCAGCATCACTGCAGCTATCGTCGCGCTCGTCGTTTCGCTTGGCAGTCTAGCGCGGGCGGAGATCCTGATCGGAGCTGCAGGCCCGGTCACAGGACCGCTCGCCTGGATCGGGGAGCAGATGCAGCGCGGCACAGAGATGGCAGTGGCCGACATCAATGCAACTGGCGGCGTGCTCGGGCACCAGGTGCAACTCATCACGGTCGACGACTTTTGCGATCCCGAGCAGGCTGTGGCGGCCGCCCAGAAACTGGTGGCTGACGGTGTGGTGCTCGTCGTCGGGCATTACTGTTCCCAGGCCTCGATCCCGGCATCCAAGGTGTACGAGGCCGCGGGAGTTCTACAGATTTCACCGGGTTCGACCAATCCGCTGTTGACCGAACAAGGTCGTGCCAATGTTTTCCGCGTCATTGGTCGCGACGACGCGCAGGGGGTGGTAGCCGGCAACTATTTGGCCGATCGTTGGGGTGACAAGAAAATAGCGATCCTTCACGACAACACCACCTATGGGAAGGGGCTCGCCGACGAGACCAGAAAGCAGTTGAATAAGCGGGGTGTCACCGAAGCGATCTACAAGGCCTTCACGCCTGGGAAGAACGACTATACGGCCGAGATCTCGGCGTTACATGGCGCCGGCATCGCCGTGTTGTATGTTGGTGGGTATTTGCCCGAGGTCGCGCTTATGGTTCGCGCTTCACGAGACCGCGCCTACGCACTTCAACTCGTCTCAGGCGATGGCATGGCGAGCGAGAACTTTGCACTGATCGCCGGATCTGCCGCCGAGGGTACGCTCTTCACGTTTAGCGCGGACCCACGGCGCGTCCCTCAGGCGGCTCAAGTCGTCGAGCGTTTCCGTGCCGAGAATTTCGAGCCCGCAGGCTACACACTGCTCAGTTATTCCGCCGTCCAGGTCTGGTCGCAGGCGGTGAAGAAGGCCGGTTCTCTAAGGCCGCAAGAGGTGATCGCCTCAATGCAAGGTAATCAATTTGAAACGGTAATGGGCCGGGTCGATTTCGACGACAAGGGCGACCTCACCGTTCAAAGCTGGATTTGGTATGTCTGGAAGGGTGGCGAATACGTGCCGCTGGAATAGTCAACCGCCGGCCGGGTGGATCGCTTTAGACCAATCTGTGCAGACTTTAGTGGCTGCGCAAGCCAGACCTTGCGGTTGCCGCTATGTTTGAACGCATCGGCATACGCGGGCGCTTGTTGCTCGCTTTCTTCGGCATCAGCACCTTCGCAGTGCTCGCGACCGCCGCAGCTCTCTATGCCTTCCTTCAGGTCGGCGACGTGGTCGATCGCATCACCAAGGAACGGGTGCCGACGGCGCTCGCCTCTCTCCAACTGTCGCGCCAGGCTGAGAGGGTCGCCTCCACCGCGCCGTCAGTGCTGGCGGCGACCAGCACGGTTCAGCACAACGAGGTCTCAGCTGCGATCGGAGTCGAGATGCGGCGTCTCGAAGAGTTGCTCGCCGCACTTAAAGGCACCGCATTCAGCGCGACGGCGGTGACTGAAATCGAAGACGCGGTGATTGGTCTACGACGAAACCTCGATGCTCTCGACTATCTTGTGGCCGTTCGCCTTACCATGGTTCAGCGCAAGGAGGAGTTGCTGCGCCGCTTATCGGACACGACAAATGCAAGTCAGCGTCTCGTCGCGCCCGGTATCGTCGTGATGAACTCCAAGGTTCCCCAGTGGCGCGCAGCGGTAGCTGATTCCGCCGCACCACCCGACGCGCGTGCTGCGGCGACGAGCGACCTGGTCAAGGCAATCGCGGCCTACATCCCCCAGCAGAGGGCGCAACAGGAGATCTCAGCAGTCAACGACGCGCTGGTCAAAACTGCCAACGCGCCTACGCCGGGAGATCTGAAGCTGATCCTGTTTCCGCTGCGCCGGTCGCTCGCCGTACTCGAAACGGTCTCCACCGAGATCGACGAAAAGTTGCGGACCCGCTTCCAACAACGGTTGGACGAGTTGAAGTCGCTGACCGACGGTGAGAACGGGATCCCGAAGGTACGACAGGACGAGTTTGCTGTCCTTGCACAGGGCGAAAAGCTTCTGGCTGAAAACAGTCGGCTATCGCGCGACCTTACCGCGGCCGTCGATCGCCTGGTTGCAAAGGCAAACCATGAGATCGCCGCGTCCGCCCTCGAAGTCTCGGTCGTCCGGCGCTACGGTACGGGCATTGTTCTTGGCTCGGCCCTTCTAAGCCTCCTGAGTTCGGTTCTGGTTGTCTGGCTCTATGTCGATCGCAGCCTTCTCGCCCGTCTGGGAGAGGTAAGCCAAAGCATGCTGGCAATCGCGGGCGGCAATCTGCATGCACAGATGCCCGCCGGAGGCCGCGACGAAATTGGCCGCATGGCCGGGGCGCTCAAGCTGTTCCGGGATACTGCGGTCGAGGTGGAGGAAAACAGCCTGCGCGAGGTTGCGGAAGCGCGCCAGCGGCTTGTGGATGCCATCGAGAGCATCTCCGAAGGATTCGCTCTGTACGATGGCGAGGACAGGCTCGTGCTGAGCAATAGCCGCTACCGCGAGCTGTTGTACGCCGGCCTGGAGGAAATGACACCCGGCACGACATTCGAGCAGATTGTTCGCCGGTCCGCTGAGGCCGGCTACATCAAGGATGCTGAGGGGCGAGTCGAGGAGTGGGTTGCCGAGCGGCTTTCGCGGCATCGCAACCCTGGTGAAACGTGGGTGCAGCGGCGTCGCGACGGGCGATGGATCATGATTAGCGAGCGGCGGACGGCTGGCGGCACGGTGGCCGTCTACTCGGACATCACCGAGCTGAAGCAACGGGAGGAAAACCTTGCCGAGAAATCCGCAGCTCTCGAGGCGCTTTCCAGCAAGCTGGCGAAATACCTGGCGCCGCAAGTGTATAACTCCATATTCACCGGCCGCCAGGACGTTAGAATCGCCAGCCAGCGGAAGAAGCTGACGATATGCTTCTCCGATATCGCCGGCTTTACCGAAACCACAGACAAAATGGAATCCGAGGATCTCACACAGCTCCTCAATCACTACCTGACGGAAATGTCGAAGATTGCTTCAGATCACGGCGCGACGATCGACAAGTATGTCGGAGACGCCATCCTGATGTTTTTCGGCGATCCGGAAACCCGCGGCGTCAAGGATGACGCGCTCGCCTGCGTGCAGATGGCTCTCGCCATGCAAAAGCGAATGAGCGAGCTTAGGGAAATCTGGCGCGATATCGGAATTGAAACACCGCTGCGCTGCCGCATTGGCATTCACACAGACTACTGCACTGTGGGCAACTTCGGCAGCGAGGACCGGATGGATTACACGATAATCGGCGGCGCCGTGAATCTCGCCTCGCGCCTTGAGCAGGAAGCGTCGCCGGGCACCGTGCTCATTTCTTATGAGACGTTTGCGCAAGTGAAGGACACGATCGAGTGTGAGGAACTGGGGCATGTCCACGTAAAGGGAATAGCCTATCCGGTCGCCACCTATCGCGTGGTCGATCTGAAGGAAAATCTGGTCCGCAGCCGTCGTACTATCCGCACCGAACTGCCGCACCTGAGATTGGAAGCTGAGCCCGAGCTTATGTCTACCGATGAGCGCGATCAGGCCGCCGCCGCACTTCGAGACACGCTCGATCGACTTTGTCACAAGCCTGGGTCGTAGGCTAACGTTCGCGCGGGTTGTCGCCTCTACAGGCACCAACCTCGTCGACCAGCCCTCGGGCTAGCGTCGCAACTCGACTTTCCTGCAACGCTGGCTAGGCCCATGAAATGGCGCGGTCATTGGTCCGAATCCGGACGAACGACTGCTGTTGGCGTAACTGCGACCCATGTTGTCACTGCACTATGTCCGCTTTGCAGCAACACGACCGCTTGCTCGATGACCATTATGGGGGCGCAAAGCGGTCACGACCGCCGTCGGCCACTTTGCTGCCGTTTGAGGTCGAGCCGAGGAACGTGCGGTATGTGCTAGAATGCGGCCCGAAGGCGGAATGCGACGGACGCACTGCGGGGGGGCGGTGTGATCGTACCGGAATTCGCGCGACCGAAAGCCGACGTTGTGCTCTTGAAAGGGAGACGAGGACGATGCCGACAGCAGAGCAACCCGGTCTAATAGTTCGACAGAAATCCCCATTGAACATCGAGTTTCCGTTTGCGTCGCTCTCCGATTGGCTGATCCCGACCGAGATGTTCTTCGTGCGAAACCATTTCCCATCGCCGGACCTCGATGCGCGAGACTGGAGATTGCGCGTTGGCGGGGCGGTGGAGCGGCCGCTCGAACTTGACCTCGACAGCATCAAGGCGATGCGGAGCACGACTCTCACCGCCGTCGTCGAGTGTGCAGGGAACGGGCGCGTCTACTATGAGCCGCCGAAGGAGGGGTTGCAGTGGCAGAACGGAGCCGTTGGCAATGCCGCCTGGACAGGTGTTCTTCTGCGCGAGATTTTGGAAATGGCGGGCGTTAAGCGAACCGCACGTGAGGTTCTCCTCGCAGGCGCCGACAGCGGCGTCGTCGACACAAACAAGAAAACGGCTTCTCCCGGCCCCATCGCTTTTGCGCGCAGTTTACCGCTTGAGAAGGCCCTAGCTGACAGCACGATGCTTGCCTATTCGATGAACGAGGAACCGTTGACGCGCGATCACGGCTACCCGCTACGCGCGGTCGTGGGTGGCTGGTTCGGCATGGCTTGGGTCAAGTGGATCACGCATATCACGGTTGTGGAGCAACCGTTCCTTGGCTACTGGCAGGCGCGCGACTATTTCCGTTGGGAGCGCAGCCTCGGGGAACCCAGGCTGGTCCCCCTTGCGGAGATGGAGGTCAAAGCGCAGATCGCGCGTCCCGTACAGGGGGCGCGTCTCATCGCCGGCCAACCGTACCGGATTTTCGGAGCCGCCTGGAGCGGAGAGGCTGTTATCCGGCAGGTGCAGGTCTGCACCGGAGATGGCAGGGGCTGGCGCGAGGGAAGGCTCCTCGAAACAGAACGTCCCTTTGCATGGCGCTTGTGGGAGTACATGTGGACCCCTGAAGAAGTGGGGCGATATATACTGCGATGTCGCGCGATCGATGGGGCGGGGCGCGTGCAGCCCGACCTCCAGCGTTCCGACTGCGAGAGCTACGCGGCCAATTGGATCGTTCCGGTAGAGGTTACGGTCGTTCCCGAGCCACAGACGTACGAGGAGGAATTCGTGATCTAGAGCCTTTCCGGGTTAGATTGAAGCATTCTGTTGGCTCAAGCGGAGTCGGATGGTCGACCGGCCGGCGCGCGT
>NZ_VSZV01000161.1:0-8328 GCF_008919455.1 Rhizobium sp. PEPV16 | reverse complement strand
TCGCCCGTGGCACGGCATCGAGCATGATGATCCGCCGCTCGATGGCATTCGGTCTGCCATCGACGATATGCAGGCATTGAAGCCTAAGGACTTCCGCATCGGCAGGCTCTGACAGCTGCTGCGCCTCCGCCTCTCCAAGGCGCTCGACCGTGCGGGCGAGGATTTCGAAGCGGTGTTCGTGCCCGGCCAGTTCCGCTTCGGTGCTGATATCTTGAATATCCATCACCGTGCGGTCGATCTGGGGCGATGCGACAAACGAACCGGTCTTGCGCCGCCTGACGATCATGCCGCGCTCGGCCAGCGCCGACAGCGCCTTGCTGACCGTCATGCGCGAACACCGATATTCGGCCACCAGCTCGTGCTCGACGGGAATGCGGTCGCCGGGCCGCCAATCACCGCTGATGATCTTCGTCTCGATATCCGTGAAAATGCGCTGATAAATCGACACCAAGCCCGTACCTCATCCGGCGTCAGCGACCATGAATCCGCAACGGTCATGCCAGCGAGACCGACGCCATCCGGCACAAATTTTGCGTTCCTCGTCTTTTACATTGACACTCTAGGCCAGCCTATATCTATTTGTATAGTCAAAAGCGGAGCACAGAAGTCCGCGCAGAGGAAATCGAAGTCGGGAACCAAAACTCCTCCGCCGGGGGAATAAAAACTGGAGAGATGATCATGAAGGCACATTCACTGCTGAAGGGTCTGGTCGGCGCTGCGTTCCTGTTCGGAGCAGCGGTTTCCGCCCATGCAGCCGACACGCTGGCAGCCGTCAAGGCAGCCGGCACCCTCAAGGTTGGCACCGAAACGGCTTTCGCACCGTTCGACTATATCGATGCCGGTGAACACACCGGCTTGAACGTCGACCTCTTTGCCGAGATTGGTAAGGAGCTCGGCGTCAAGATCGAGTGGGTAGCCCTTCCCTGGGATGGCGTCTTCCCGGCGCTCGAGGCCGGCAAATTCGATGTCGTCGCAGGCCCTGCAACGATCACCAAGAAGCGCTTGGAGCGCTATCGCTTCACGCCGCCGATCGCCGAAGCGACGATTGCGATCCTGAAGAAGGCCGGCGATGCGACGATCAGCAAGCCGGAAGATATTGCCGGCAAGAAGATCGGCGTCGGCAAGGCAACTGCTCAGCTCGACCAGCTGAAGGAATTCTCCGACACGCTGCCGACCAAGGTCGACGTGCGCGAATATCCGGCCTTTACCGAATCCTACGCCGATCTCGCAGCCGGGCGCATTGCCGGCGTTGCCAATTCGCTGCCGAATATCGCCTTCGTCGCCAGCCAGCGAAAGGGCACGTTCGAAGTCGTCCTGCCGCCGTTCGGCAAGAAGTCCTATTTCGGCTTCATCGGCCTCAAGGATGCCGATCATGCGCCTCTGATGGACGCGATCGATGCCGCGATGCTCAAGATCAAGGCAGATGGACGCATGGCTGAGCTGCAGAAGAAGTGGTTCGGTGCATCTTTTGATACGCCTGATGCTGTCAAGGACCCGGCATTCTGATTAGCCGCCGGTGAAACGAACGCGCCCCGCCATCGGTCGGGGCGCAATCTGCCGTGGCATCAGAGTTCACGGCCGCAGCGCCCAGGCAAACACCGCCCATGTCCATCAAGCTTTTCGAACTGCTTCTGCAAGCCGCGATCTACACGGTGACGATCAGCGTGGTTTCTATCCTGATCGGCTTTGCGATCGCCATCATTGTTTCCGCCATGCTGCTGTCGCGGCAACGGCTCTTGGCGCTGCAGGCGCGGATTTTCATCAGTTTCTTTCGTGGCGTGCCGCTGCTGGTGCAACTGCTGCTGATCTATAACCTGCTGCCGGCGATCGGCATCAACGTGCCGAGCATCGTTGCGGCCATCATTGGTCTTTCGCTGTGTACTGCAGCCTATCAGGCTGAAAATCTGCGCGGCGGTTTTTCCAGCGTTCCCGCGGGCCTTGTCGAGTCGGCTGAAATGGTCGGCATGACACCCGTTCAGATCTTCCGCCGTATCAAGGCGCCGATCGCCCTGCGCCTGACCTTTCCGGCGCTCGTTAATGAAGCGATCCTTATCCTGAAGGCGTCTTCGCTGGTCTCGGTCGTCGGGGTCATCGAGTTGACGCGCATGGCCCAGGACCTTGCCGGCAGCACCTTCCTGCCGCTCGAGATTTTCGCATCCGCCGGGCTGATCTATCTCGTCATCAATTGGATCGTTGCCCTTGCGGGTGGCCTGATCGAACGCTCCCTGCCAGGAGTGCCGCGATGACCTTCGACATCAATGTGATCTTCAGCAACTTGCCGGAAATCCTCAGCGGTGCATGGGTCACCATCGTCATCTGGATCATCACCACCCCGGCCGCTGCCGTGCTCGGCTTCCTTGTCGCCGTCGCCAGACGTTTTGGCGGGGTGATCCTGGACAAGGCGTTCGGCATTGTCATCGCTGTGCTCCGCGGCACGCCGTTCCTGATTCAGATATTCCTCGTCTACTACGGCGGGCCATTCGTCGGATTGTCGCTCGATCCGATCCCGGCAGGCGTCATCGGCCTTTCCATCTACGGCGCGGCTTATTTCAGTGAGATATTCCGCTCGGGCTTTGCTGCGGTCCCGAAGGGACATATCGAAGCCGGGATATGCGTTGGCCTGACACAAGGACAGATCATCCGACGCATATTGCTGCCGGAAATGACCATGCTGGTGTTGCCGCCTTCGGTCAACATGACGATCATTCTGATGAAGGAGACGGCCGTGCTGTCCATCATTACCGTGCCGGAGTTGACGGCGACACTGAGCGCCATCGGCTCGCAGCAATATGCTTTCGTCGAAGCGCTCTTCGTGCTCGCCATGTTCTACTGGGCCTTGGTCGAAATCACCGGCTGGCTTGGTCATCTCGCCGAAACGAAACTCACCAGATTCAGGTTTTTCAACATATGAGCGTTCCTGCGATCGCAGTCAAAAATCTCGTCAAGACCTTCGGCGGCTCCACCGTGCTGCACGGCATCGACCTCGATATCGTTCAGGGGCAGGTTTCCTGCGTCATCGGCCCGTCGGGTTCCGGCAAGAGTACGCTGCTGCGCTGTATGGCCTTTCTCGAGGAATCAACCAAGGGGACGATTACCGTCAACGGAGAGGTGCTTGGCTTTGCGGAAAGCGCCAAGGGCGTCCGTGAGCGGGTACCAGCTGCTGTGAACCGGCAAATTCGATCGCAGATCGGCATGGTTTTTCAGCAGTTCAATCTCTGGCCGCATATGACGGCGCTCGGCAATGTCAGCGAAGCGCTGAAGACCGTTCACAAGATGAGCCGCAAGGATGCTGAGGGGCGGGCCATGGCCCAACTCGTCAAGGTCGGCCTCGAGGGCAGGGCAGCGCACTATCCGTCGCAGCTCTCGGGAGGGCAGCAGCAGCGCGTCGCTATTGCCCGGGCGCTTGCCCTCAACCCGAAGATCATGCTGTTTGACGAGCCGACCTCGTCACTCGATCCCGAGCTGACCGGCGAAGTGCTGAACGTCATGCGCGATCTCGCCGCCGAGGGCATGACAATGGTCGTCGTCTCCCACGAGATCGGATTTGCCGCAACGGTCGGCCAGCAGATCGTCTTTCTCGATCACGGCAAGGTGCTGTTCACCGGTCCCCCGCAGGACGTCTTCAAACGACCGAGAAACCCCCGGCTCGAGCAATTCCTGGATACCTATATCGATCGCGGGGCATCGATGCTGCTGTGACGTTCATGTCCTTCCCGATCGTCGGACAGAGCTCCACGGCCGGTGTCGGATTCACGCAATTTCCTCTTCGAGTATTTTCACGGGCCGGTCCCACTGGATGAGCACGATACAGCCGGTATCGCTCCAGACCGAGTGTTCGCTGCCCGGCGCATTGACGATATAACTGCCGCTGATGTAATCGCCCGTCTCGTCGGATTGAACGCCATCGAGCACCAGGATGGTTTCGAGCCCCTCGTGGCGATGGCGGGGAACGGAGGCGCCGGGTTCATATTTCAACAGTGCTACGCCCGGCTGATCACCCTCGAAGGGGCGGATCCAGTGGATGGTGACAGCATCGCGGAAAGAGCCGAATTCCAGCTCTTTCCAGCCGCCTGACGTCAGGCGTTCGCGGATCGTTTCAGGCATGGGCGATGCTTTCCAGAATGTCGTCGACATGGGCGGTCCAGCCGACGATTGCGCCCTGGGCGCGGATCATGGCGATCGCGGCGGCTTTGAATTCGGGGAAATAACTTTCCGTCGCCTCCTCGGCGAGAAGGCATTCATAGCCGCGGTCGTTTGCTTCGCGCATCGTCGTCTGCACGCAGACTTCGGTGGTGACACCGGCAAAGACGAGCTGCTTGATGCCCTTCTGCTGCAGCACGGTGCCGAGGTCGGTCGCGTAGAAGGCGCCCTTGCCGGGCTTTTCGATGACGACTTCACCCTTCACAGGAGCGAGTTCCGCAAGAATTGCCGTGCCGGGTTCGCCCGAGATCAGGATGCGGCCCATCGGGCCTTCGTCGCCGATCCGGAGCGCAGGATTGCCGCGGTCGCGTTTGGCCGGCGGCAGGTCGGAGAGATCAGGCCGGTGGCACTCCATCGTATGGATCACAGGCAGGCCGGCATTGCGGAAGCCCTGGATCAGGCGTTTGACATCGGGCACGATCCTGGTGATGCGGCTGACGTCATTACCGAGGCTGGCGCCGAAGCCGCCGGGCTCGGCGAAATCGCGCTGCATGTCGATGACGATGAGGGCGAGCTCATCGTGCTTCACCGGAAAGGCGAAAGGCTCTGCCTTGATCTCCATCATCAGTGATGTCCCGCCATGTGGGCGCCGATCACGCCGATATCGGCCGAACGCGCCGGTGTCTCGTAAACCAGCTTGCCTTCCGAAATGACCATGATGCGGTCGGACATCTCGAGCAATTCGTCGAGGTCTTCGGAAAGCAGCAGCACGGCAGCACCTAAATTGCGGGCCTTCATGATCCGGGCGCGGATTTCGGCAACGGCCGAAAAATCGAGGCCGAAACAGGGGTTCGAGACGATCAGCAGATCGACATCGCCGGTCAGTTCACGGGCCAGTACGGCACGCTGCACGTTGCCGCCCGAAAGCGCTGCGATCGGCGAGGAGGAAGAGGCCGTCTTGACCTTGAAGTCGGAGATCAGCGCCGAGGCACGCTTCTTCATGCTGCCCTTGTTCAGCCAGATCGCGTCCTTGCCGTCCAGCTTCAAATCGAAGGTGCGGAACGCAAGGTTCTCGCTCACGGTCATCTTGGGCGCACAGGCATTCTGCAACGGCTCTTCGGGGATGAAACGCACCCTGTTCTTGCGGGTCTCCTCACGGGTGGCGCCGTAAGTCTCGCCATTGACCATGACCTCGCCGCTATCGGTCGGGCGCTGGCCGGCCAGAATTTCCGTCAGCTCCTTCTGGCCGTTGCCGGATATGCCGGCGATGCCGACGATCTCACCGGAGCGGACCGTCAGCGCGTCGATCTCGATCGTCTTCAGGCCGGAGCGATCCGGAGCTTTCACCTGGGTCACAGTGAGCACGGATTTGGCCGCTTCCGCCACCGGCAGACGGCTGTCGAGCTCGGCGAGCTTGACGTCGCCGATCATCATCGCCGCCATCTCGGCGGTGGAGAGCTCGCCGACCTTGCCGGTACCGACCAGCTTGCCGCGCCGCAGGATCGAGACGGCATCAGCGAACTTCGTCACCTCGTGGAACTTGTGGGAGATCATCAGCACGGTGAGCTCGCCGCGCTCGGTCATGCCGCGGACGATGCCGAGCATCTCATCAGCTTCGGCCGGCGTCAGCACCGAGGTCGGCTCGTCGAGCACGAGGAAGGAGCGGCCGAGATAGAGCTGCTTGACGATTTCGAGCTTCTGTTTTTCGCCAGCCGCAAGCTCGCTCACCGGCCTGTCGAGCGGGATCTTGAACGGCATGCGCTCCATGAAACCCGCCAGATCCTTGCGTTCCTTGGCCCAGTTGATCACCGCGGGCACCTCGGTACGGCTGATGACCAGGTTTTCCGCACCTGTCAGAGAGGGAACCAGTGTGAAATGCTGGTAGACCATGCCGAGCCCATAGGCCGCGGCATCCTTGGGTGAGGCGACCGCCACCTCGCGGCCGTCGACCGACAGCGCGCCTGACGTGGCGTGATAGAAGCCCATGATGCATTTGACGAGCGTCGACTTGCCGGCGCCGTTTTCGCCGAGAAGAGCGTGAAAAGAGCCGGCCGGAACGGCGATCGAGACGTTGTCGAGCGCGGTGAACGAGCCGAAACGCATGGTCATATCGAGCGTCTCGATGCCGACGGCCTTGCCGGCTTGCGGAAGGGGCGTGTCGCGGACTGTGCTCACTTCATTGCTCCTTTTCGACGATGATGGCGACGGGACCGCCGCCGGGCGGACCCTGGTGTTCGGCGCCGCCAGACACATAGAGATCGGTAATGCCGAAGATGCCGGCGAGAACGCCGCCGACGAAGGCACGGGCATGGCGGGTGCCTGCAATATCCGAGTCATCGAGCATCGTGTGGCGCCTGCCGCCGATCCTGCCGGACGGGTCCGGCTCGGCCTTGGCGAGAACCGCCGCCAGCCGGCTGTTTTCCGGCAGGCGTTCGCGGGCTTTCCTGACGGAATGCGCGTCGATCGCATCCCGCATGACCGCGTGGTCGATCGACAGCGGACCGGACCATTTTGCGCTCATGCCGAGGACGATGATTTCGTGATCGGTGAGTTCGACCCCGGACGAGGTTGAGGCGCAGCGGGAAAAGAGATCGAAACGTGTGCAGATGTCGGTATCGTTGATCGATGTCGCATCTATCTCGCCGAGTGCCACGGCGACGCCGAGAGCCGAAGCGCCGCGCGAGAGGCCCATGGATTTCAGCGTGTCGTGGGTTGCGACCGTCCTGCCTGCTGCCTCGGCCTCGGCAATCCGGCGCGAGGTGAGCAGCGGACACTTGATCTGCACGAAATGGGCATCGGCGGGATCATCGATGCCGGCATCCCTCATCGCGGACTTCACGCCTTCGGCAACGAGCAGGATCTGTTCCCGGCGCCCGAGATGTTCGGGGGGCAGCGCGGGGGTACGCGACACACCAATGGCCAGCGCCCGTTCGCCCGGGGTTTCTACGGTTTCACGCGCAAAAACCGTCCAATGCGGCGAGAGCGCACCCTCGGTGCCGCCGGACATGATGATCGAGACGCCGTCGACGCCATATCTACTGAACAATGTCTCGAAGCTGCGGGTGGCATAACCGCGGGTAAAATCATTGACGCAGCCGTTGCCTTCCGTCTTGCCGAGAACGGCGACGATGTTGTTCGCCTGAAGGCCGCTGGCAAAGAGCGCCTCGACGCCGGCAACGTCATCGGGGCCGTCGGCTGGCACGCGAAAGACATGGGCACGCAATGACGGCATCAGGGTAGCGCCTCGACTAGAGCCGCGGAATTGGAGACGGAGCCGAAGACGCCGCCCTGCATCTTCACCATCTTGATGGCGGCGAGGTGGTTTCCGTAGTCGGTCGCACCACAGCAGTCCTCCAGCAGCAGGCATTCGTAGCCGCGGTCGTTCGCCTCGCGCATCGTCGTCGAGACGCAGACATCCGTGGTGATTCCTGTGAGGATAATGTTCTCAATGCGCTTCTGATTGAGGATAAGTTCGAGGTCGGTGGCACAGAACGACCCCTTGCCGGGCTTGTCGATGATCGTCTCGCCTTCGATCGGGTAGAGTTCGGGGATGATGTCCCAGCCGGGTTCGCCACGCGTCAGGATACGGCCGCAGGGGCCGGGATCGCCGATGCCGGCGCCGATCCGCTGCGAGCACCAGCGTTTATTGGCCGGCAGATCGGCGAGGTCCGGGCGATGGCCCTCGCGGGTATGGATGATGTGATAGCCCTTGGCCCGCATGGCGGCAAGCACACGTTTGATCGGTTCGATCGGCGCCTGCACCAGCGACAGGTCGTAGCCCATGTGGTCGACATAACCGCCCTTGCCGCAGAAATCGGTCTGCATGTCGATGATGATGAGGGCGGTATTATCAGGCCTCAGAGCGCCGTTATAAGGCCACGGATACGGATCGGCGTCGATAAAATGCCGGTTGGTTTCGACCATCGCGTCCATCATTCTCTCTCCTATTCCGCGGCAGGTTTGAGGGGTTCGCCGTAACGGCGCATCGGCTTGTCAAATCCGCAGGACGTGCCGTCCTTGACCTTTACCTCGTCTTCCCATGGCAGGCGGTATTTGCCGGCGACAAGGTCGTGCATGTAGGTGTAGGGCGCATCCTGGGCGCCGCCGGCGACGGCGACATAGCCGCGATGGCCGAACTGGTAGATATTGTTCTCCACCCCCCAGCCGAGCCGGGCCTCGCGCACCAGA